>JBJTIJ010000119.1:0-10181 GCA_046094945.1 Planctomycetia bacterium
CCCCTGCCCCGGCCTCGCCCGCTGCCGCCATGGAGAAGATCGTGGCGCTCACCAAGCGCCGCGGCTTCGTCTACCCGTCCTCGGAGATCTACGGCGGGCTGGCGGCCACCTTCGACTACGGGCCGCTGGGCGTCGAGTTGAAGCGCCTGATCAAGGACGACTGGTGGCGCACGAACATCACGGACCGCGATGACATGGTGGGCCTGGACGCCTCGATCCTGATGGCCGCGCGCGTCTGGGAGGTGAGCGGGCACGTGGCGGGCTTCAGCGACCCGCTGGTGGACTGCAAGCGCTGCAAGGGCCGCTTCCGCGCCGACAAGCTCGGCCAGGTGGCCTGCCCGCAGAAGCCCAGCAAGCACCCCGGCGAGTGCGGCGGCGAGCTCACCGAGCCGCGCCCCTTCAACCTGATGTTCAAGACCAAGGCCGGCCCCATCGAGGACGACGCGGCCACCGTCTACCTGCGTCCCGAGACGGCGCAGGGCATCTTCGTCAACTTCAAGAACGTGCTGGACACGGTGCGCGTCAAGCCGCCCTTCGGCATCGGGCAGGTGGGCAAGGCCTTCCGCAACGAGATCGTGACCGGCAACCTGATCTTCCGCATGCGCGAGTTCGAGCAGATGGAGATCGAGTTCTTCTGCCTGCCCGGCACCGACGACGCGTGGTACGCCGACTGGCGCCAGCGCCGGCTGGCCTGGTGGCAGGGGCTGGGCGTGCGGCCCAGCCGCCTGCGCATCCGCGACCAGGAGGCGCGCGAGCTGGCGCACTACGCCAAGGCCTGCGGCGACATCGAGTACCGCTACCCGTGGGGCTGGGAGGAGGTCGAGGGCATCGCCAACCGCACCGACTTCGACCTCAAGGCGCACGCGGCCGGCAGCGGCAAGCCGCTCTCCTGGCGCGACGAGGAGCGCAAGGAGTGGGTGGTGCCCTACGTGATCGAGCCCTCCTGCGGCGTGGACCGCTGCTTCCTGACCGTGCTGTGCGACGCCTACGAGGAGGAGGTCAAGCCCAACGGCGAGACCCGCACGGTGCTGCACCTGCATCCCCGGCTGGCGCCCGTGCAGGTGGGCGTGTTCCCGCTGGTGAAGAAGGACGGCATGCCCGAGCGCGCCGATGCCCTGCACCGGCGCCTCAAGGCCGTGTTCCGCTCGCAGTACGACGAGGGCGGCACGGTGGGCAAGCGCTACAGCCGCCTCGACGAGGTGGGCACGCCGTGGTGCGTGACGGTGGACAGCCAGACGCTGGTGGACGAGACCGTCACCGTGCGCGACCGCGACACGATGGAGCAGGTGCGCGTGCCCGGCAGCGGCATCGTCGAGCACCTCGTGCAGCGCATGGCCGCCTGGACGCGCAAGGACGACGGCGCGTGAGCCGCGCCGGGCGCCTGCGGGCGGGACGGCTGCGCCGGGGCCGCCGTGCGGCACGGGCAGCGGCACGGGCCGCGGCACGGTCCGCGGCGCTGGCGGCGGCGCTGGCGCTGTGCGGCGCCGCGCTGGCCGGCTGTGCCGGGGCCGGCGCGGGCGCTGCGCCGGCCGCGCCGGCGCGCGCGGCGCTGCCCGCCGGCTGGGGACGCTTCGAGCCCTTGCTGGCGCGCGCCGAGGCGCTGGCCGCTGCGGGCGACGGCGCGGCGCTGGCCGCCGCGTTCCCGGCCCTGGAGCAGGAGGGCGTGGGCCTGCTCAAGGCCGCCATGCCGCACCTGCTGCCGCGCCACGAGGCGGCGCGCTACCTGGAGGCGCGCGCCACCTTCGGGCAGGCCCTGGTGCGCCTGGCAGAGGCCCGCGAGCAGGGCCGCACGGGCGAGCTGCCCACGCTGGTGGCGCCGCTGGCCGATGCCTGGCAGGGCTGGCGCGCCGTGATCACGGGCGAGCCGCCGCTCAAGCGCCTCTAGCGCCCGCCTCCAGCGCCTCTAGCGCGGCGCGGGGCCCGCCACGCGCGCGTAGGCGAGGCGCAGGTCGGCCAGCAGCGCCCCCAGCAGGCGCGCCTCGGGCGCGCTGAGGTTGCCGCGCGTGCGCTCCTCGAGCGCGCCCAGCATGTCGATGGCCTGGCGCGCCATGGCGAGGTCGGTGCCGGTGCGCTTGCTCAGCGGGTCTTCGCGCAGGCCCAGGCCCACCTGCGCCTGCGCGGCCAGCCCGCCCAGCAGCAGCTCGAAGGGCGGCGGCAGCGCGCCGCCCGCAGGGCCCCCGGGGGCGGCAGGCTGGGCCACCGGCGCCCCTAGCGCGCCTCGTCGGCGCCGCTGGTGAGCGGCAGCGAGGGCTGCGAGGGGTCGGTGGGCGGCAGGTCTTCCTGGTGGCGCAGGGCGGCGGCCACGAACTCGCGGAACAGCGGGTGCGGGCGCGTGGGCTTGCTCTTGAACTCGGGGTGGAACTGCACGCCCACCATGAAGGGGTGGTTCCTCAGCTCGCAGATCTCGACGAGGTCGCGCTCGGGGTTGACGCCCGCCACCACCAGCCCGGCCTTCTCCAGCCGCTCGCGCAGCGCGTTGTTGAGCTCGTAGCGGTGGCGGTGGCGCTCGCTGATCATCTCGTCGCCGTAGGCCAGCCGCGCCAGCGTGCCGGGGCGCAGCACGCAGCGGTAGGCACCCAGGCGCATGGTGCCGCCCTTGTCCAGCCCGCGCTGGTCGGGCATCAGGTCGATCACGGGGAAGGCCGTCTGGGCGTCGAACTCGGTGCTGTGGGCGCCGGCCATGCCGGCCACGTGGCGCGCGAACTCGATCACCATCACCTGCATGCCCAGGCACAGGCCCAGGAAGGGCAGTCCGCGCTCGCGCGCGTAGCGCACGGCGCACACCTTGCCCTCGACGCCGCGCCCGCCGAAGCCGCCGGGCACCACGATGCCGTGCACGCCGCGCAGCAGCTCCTCGACGTTCTGGTCGGTGACGTCGTCGGAGAGGATGCGGCGCACGCGCACCTTGGCCTCGGAGGCGAAGCCGCCGTGCGTGATGGCCTCGTAGACGCTCTTGTAGGCGTCGGTGAGCTCGATGTACTTGCCCACCAGCGCGATCTCGACCTGCTTGCGCGGGTTGCGGATGCGCTCGAGCAGGGCGTAGTACTCGGCCACCTTGAGCTCGGTCACGGGCAGGCCCAGCCGCGTGAGCAGCAGGCGGTCCATGCCCTGCTCGGCCAGCATCTGCGGCAGCTCGTAGATGCTGGTGGGGACGTCCTGCTCCTCGACCACGCAGTCGCGCGCCACGTTGCAGAACAGCGAGAGCTTGGCCTTGAGCTCCTCGGGCAGCGGCTTCTCGGTGCGGCACACCAGCACGTCGGGCTGCACGCCGATCTCGCGCAGCTTCTGCACCGAGTGCTGGCTGGGCTTGCTCTTGAGCTCGCCGCTGGTGCGCATGTAGGGCACGTAGGTGAGGTGCACCACCATGGCGTCCTGGCGGCCCACGTCGAGGATGAACTGGCGGATGGCCTCCAGGAAGGGCAGGCCCTCGATGTCGCCGGCCGTGCCGCCCAGCTCGCAGATGAGCACGTCGGCGCCGGCGCCGCCGCGCTTGATGGCCGACTTGATCTCGTCGGTGACGTGCGGGATGACCTGCACCGTCTTGCCCAGGTAGTCGCCGCGGCGCTCCTTGGCGATGATCGAGCTGTAGATCTTGCCAGTGGTGTAGTTGCTGTCGCGCGTGAGGTGCGCGCCCTGCGTGAAGCGCTCGTAGTGGCCCAGGTCCAGGTCGGTCTCGGCCCCGTCGTCGGTGACGTAGACCTCGCCATGCTGGTAGGGCGACATGGTGCCCGGGTCGACGTTGAGGTACGGGTCCAGCTTCTGGTGCTGGACCTTGTAGCCGTGGCCCTCGAGCAGCAGCCCGAGGCTGGCGCTGGTGAGCCCCTTGCCCAGGCTCGAGACCACGCCGCCGGTCACGAAGATGTACTTGGGCACGCCGGGCCTCCGTCGCTGGACCTGTCCGGACGCGGCCCGCGTCGGGACACACCAGCCTACCCATGGGGTGGACGGGGCGAGGTTCTACCGGCCCGAAGGGACGCCCCCGGCCGGCCGGCCGCGGCCGGCGGCGCCCCGGCCCCGTGCCGGCGGGCCAGCGGCCCGGCGAGCAGAGCGCCGGCGAGCAGTGCGCCCGCGAGCAGCGGGCGGCAGGCCGGCGCGCGCCGCCCCGCGCCCCTGCGGGCGGCCTAGCGCTCGTGCGGGCCGGGCGTGACGCGCGCCAGGAAGCGCTCGTAGTCCTCGCGCGTGTCGATGCCGAAGCCCGGGCCCGAGGCGTCCAGCACGCGCACCCGCCAGCCGTTCTCCAGCGCGCGCAGCTGCTCGAGGCGCTCGGCCAGCTCGCGCGGCGAGAGCGGCAGGGCGGCGAAGGCCATCAGGCGCTCGCGCCGGAAGGCGTACACCCCCACGTGGTGCAGCACCTCGAGCCCGGCGCGCTCGGCGGAGGTGGGCACGCTGCGGCGGAAGTCGGCGGCGAAGCCGTCGGGGCGGCGCAGCGCCTTGACCACCTGCGGCGGCACCATGTCCTGCTCGCGCGCGAAGCCGCAGGCCAGCGTGGCGAGGTCGGCGCCCTGCTCGCCGGCCACGGCCTGCGCCAGCCGGTAGAGGTCGCTGGGCTCGATGAGCGGCTCGTCGCCCTGCAGGTTGACCACCACCGGCTCCTCCAGCCGCTGGGCCGCCTCGGCGCAGCGGTCGGTGCCCGAGGGGTGGTCCTCGCGCGTGCGCATCACCTCGCCGCCGTAGCTGAGCACGGCGGCGGCCACGCGCGCGTCGTCGGTGAGCACCACCACGCGCGGGTTGCCGGGCGCGGCCAGCGCGCGCTCGTGCGTGTGCTGCACGAGGTAGCGGCCGCTGTCGCGCAGCAGCATCTTGCCCGGCAGGCGCGTGCTGCCGTAGCGGGCCGGGATCAGGATGGCGTACGGATGGGCCATGGCCGCCGGGCAGGATGCGCCCGGGGCGGGCGCCCGTCCCCGTTTGGACCGCCCGCACGGGCCCGGCCCCGGCCGGCCCGCAGGCCTCAGCGGCCCAGGCCCCAGGTGTCGTCGGGCGGCGGGGCCGGCGGCGGCGAGGCGGGCTGCGTGGGCGGCGCTGCGGCAGGCGTCGTGGCCGGACGGGGCAGCGGCACGCGCGGCGCCAGCGGGCCGGGCGGCGCCAGCGGGGCCTGCGCCGGCGGCTCGCCGGGCATGTCCTCGCCCAGCACCGAGGCGGCCTCCTCGGGCGTGAGCGTGCGGTTGGGCGCGCGCGAGAGGCGCGGCCGCGGGCGCGCGGGCGCGTTGCCGGTGGTCACCACGCTCAGCGACGGGGCGCGGTTCTTGAGCGCGGCCACCGACTGCTTGGCCTGCGAGTAGATGCGCGGGATGTCGCGCGTGGCGGCCTGCATGCCCTGCCCGCGCATGCTCAGCAGCGTGCGCGTGGCGCCGTCCACCTCGACGGTCACGCGGCCGCGCGCGTCCTCGCTGGCGAAGAGCGCCGCCACGCCCTCGGTGGGCCGCGCCACCTGGAAGAAGCCGGCCTCGCGCAGGCCGCGCACCACCAGGCGCAGGTCCTCGGAGGCCACCACCGCCACCTGGCTGCCGTCGGGGGCGCGCTCGACGGCCGAGCCGGGCGCCTTGCCGTGCGCCGCCGGGTGGTCGTCGCTCACGAGGATGATCTTGCTGTCGGCCTGCACGGCCGTCGCCGTGCGGCGCGCCGCGGGCGTGCGCGGGTTGAGGATCTGGTCGCGCTCGACGGCCAGCGCCTCCCACGTGATGCGCACGCCGCGCGCCGCCACCGTGGCCAGCTCGGCGCGCGTGAGCGCCGGCAGCGGGGCGTCGGGCGCCGTGGGCTGCGCCGGCGCCGCCGGCGAGGCACCCGCGGCAGGGGCCGGCGTGGCGGCGCCCGCGCGGCCCGGGGCCACGGCGGGCTCCTCCGCCAGCGGCTGGCCCTCGGGCTCGGGCTCCGGCTCGGGCGCGCGCGCGCCGGGCGTGAGGGCCAGCACGCGCCGGCCGCCGCCGAAGTCGAAGACGCCGCCCTCGGGCGCGTAGGCCGACGAGCCGCGGATGCGGCCGGGCTTGGGGGCCAGCGCCACGGGCGGCGCGCCCGCGGGCGTGCCGGCTGGCGTACCGAGCGCCGGTGCCGCGGCCTCGTCGCTGCCGCTCAGGCCCCCGGCACAGGCCGGCAGGGCCAGCGCGAGGCTGGCGAGCAGCAGGGGGAGGCGGCGCGGCCGGGTCATGGCTAGGCTGGGGTACCCTTGGCCTGCGGGTGGGTCAAGGCCTGCCGCCTGCTTTGACCCTCCGCCGGCCCCGTCCTAGCCTGTTGTGCCCCAAGGAGTTGTGACGATTCCATGACCCGCGCCAACCGCCTTGCCCCGCCGCGCCTGCTGCCCCTCCTGCTGGCCGGCGCCCTGCTGGCGCCCTGCGCGGCCCCCCTGCGCGGGGCCCTGGCCGAGGACCCGCCGGCGGGCGGCGCCGCGCCCGGCGGCCCGGCGGCGGCCCCGGCCGCCCGCGGCGGCGACCTGCCGCCCGGGGTCATCGCGCGCATCCGCGCGGCCGACGGGGCCATCGTGGCCGAGCTCACCTCGGGCGCGCTCGAGGGCGCGCTGGTGCAGCACGTGCTGCCCGACCTCAAGGACGCGGGCAGCGCGCCGCTCACCATCCTGCGCGAGATGGTCGAGGAGCAGCTGGTGCGCCAGGAGGCGCAGCGCCTGGGCCTGGCGGCCACCGACGAGGAGGTGAGCGCCTACGCCGCCACCCTCGACCGCGAGCTGCGCACGCGCTCGGGCGGCCAGCAGACGCTGGAGGAGAAGCGCAAGCAGCACGGCATGTCGTGGGAGACCTTCCGCGAGTCGCTGCGCGTGCAGATCCTCAAGGAGGAGGTGGCCGCGCACGCCGAGTGGCTGGGCCGCCTGCCCCCCAACGCCAAGACGCGCAACAGCCAGGTGATCGTGGTCGTCACCGAGCTGCACAAGCGCGCCCGGCTGGCCTGGCACGTGCCGGTGGCCGAGATCCTGCTGCAGCAGGCCGGGCAGGACGCGCCGGTGCCCGAGGCCAGCGGCGCGCTGGTGAGCGTCAACGGCGCCCCCATCACGCGCGCCGCCTACGGCCGCTCGCTCTACGAGCGCCTGTCCGAGGACGTGCTCAAGGAGGTGGTGGACAAGGAGTGCACCACCAAGCTGCTGCAGGTGGACAGCGTGGCGCTCGACGAGGCGGCCATGGAGGACGAGCTGCGGCTGCGCGAGCGCAACTGGCTGGTGCAGCGCACGCTGCAGGCCCAGCCCGAGTGGCAGAAGGTGGGCTACGAGGAGTTCCTGCAGGCCAAGCTCAAGCGCTCGCGCGCCGAGGTGAAGGCCGACCGCTACTACCGCTCGTTCTACGGCCTGGTGCGCCGCGAGCGCGCGCGCGTCAGCGACGAGATGATCGCGCGCGAGTGGGAGCAGAAGCGCGAGACCTCCTACGGCCCGGCCGTGGTGGTGGACGCGCTGCAGGTGGGCTTCGAGCGCAAGAACGCGCTGCTGGGCGACAGCGGGCGGCGCGACCGCGCCGCCGCGCTGGCGCTGGCCCACGAGGTGCTCACGCAGGTCTCGCGCGGCCAGCCCTTCGACCTCGTCGCCAAGGACCTGGCCTCGCGCCAGAAGGACCCGCGCACGGGCGGCCCCGACAGCTCGGTGCGCAGCGGCGAGCGCCGCATCACCAACACGCCTGCCGACCAGATCCTGTGGCAGGAGGCCAGCAAGCTCAAGGACGGCGAGATCTCGCCCGCGCCCGTCGAGACGCTCAGCGAGGTGCACCTCATGCGCCGCAAGCGCCTGGAGCCGGGCAAGCAGCTGGCCGACGTCAAGGACGTGCTGCGCGAGTCCATCGCCGGGCGCAACGCGCAGGAGTACGTGCTGGCGCAGGCCAAGGACCCGCAGCGCGTGCAGCTGCGCCTGCCCATCCGCACGCCCTAGGCCCGCGCATGGGCCGGCGCCGCCGCTCGCTGCTGCTGGCCGCGCTGCTGGCGCTGGTGGCGGCCTCGCTGCTGCTGGACCTGCCGCTGGCCGCGGCCGCGCGCGGCCTGCATGCGCACCTCGTGGGGCTGGGCGCGTGGGGCCCGCCGCTCTTCGCGCTGGGCTTCGCGCTGCTGGTGGCCTGCCTGGTGCCGGGCCCGCCGCTGGCCATGGTGGCCGGCGCCGCCTTCGGCCTGCCGGTGGCCGTGCCCACGCTCTACGTGGGCGCCACGCTGGGCTCGGTGCTGGCCTTCCTCGTGGCGCGCAGCCGGCTGCGGCCGCGCATCGAGCGCTGGCTCGCGGGCCACCCGCGGCTGCTGGCGCTCGACGAGCTGATGGCCACGCGCGGCACCTGGGTGGCCTGCCTGCTGCGCCTGGCGCCCGGCGTGCCCTTCACGCTGCTCAACTACGCGCTGGGCCTGACGCGCCTGCCGCTCAAGGGCTACCTGCTGGCCTCGCTGGCCATGCTGCCGGGCATCCTGGCCAACGCCAGCCTGGGCGCCGCGGCCGGCGCGGCCCTCGACGGCGAGCTGGCGGGCAGCACCTACGGCCTGCTGCTGGGCGTGGGCGCGCTGGCGGCGGTGGTGGCCACCGTGTGGCTGGCGCGCGTGGCGCGCAACGCCCTGCCTGCTGCGCCGGGCGGCAGCGCCGGGGCTCAGCGCGCGGCCAGCCAGCCGCGCTCGTAGGCCCACAGGCCGCCCTGGCCCTGCGGGGCGCCCTCCACCGCGGCCTTCACGGCCGCCGCATCGCGCCGCTCCATGGCGCCCTGCGCCGCGGCGCGCGCGGCCACGGCGGCCTCCACGTCGGCGCCCGTGAGCCCCTGCTGGCCTGCCAGCCAGCGGAACCAGGCCGTGGCCCACGCGTCGCGCAGCAGGCCCTGCGCCTGCCCCTGCTCGAGCATCTGCTCGAGGAACTCGCGCACGGCGCGGTCCTGCTCGGCCGGCCGGCCGCGCTTGTCCAGCAGCGCCTGCGGCAGGCCCACGTGCTCGCCGGCCGCCTTCTGCAGGCGCAGGTAGGCCTGGCGCATGGCCTCCTTGGCACGCGTGTCGGACTCGCGCGCCACCAGCCCCAGCCACAGCGCCGGCGCCGGCAGCCCGGCCACCTGGTCGGCCACCTGCGCGGCCGTCGAGCGCACCTCGAAGTCGCGGTCGTGGAACAGGCGCCCCATCTCGTTGGCGATGGCGGCGTCCTTGCCCAGCACCAGCGCCGAGAGCGCCGCGCGCCGCTCGGCGCCGCGGCCCGGGCCGTCGAGCACGGCGCGCACGCGGGCGGCCAGCGGCGGCAGCCACTGCGGGTGGCGCTCCAGCATGCCCAGCACCTTGATGCGCATGTTGCGCTCGAAGTCGGCGTCGCCGCCCTGCGCGTCGAGCGTGGCCGCCAGCAGCTCCACCCAGCGCGCATCCTCCAGCGAGCCGGGGCACGAGGGCGGGTTGCCCGCCACGCCCACCGTCAGGCGCTCGAGCGCCTCCAGCGTGCGCAGGCGCACCTGCAGGGCCGGGTCCGAGGCGGCCAGCGCCAGCACCTTGGGCACGCTCTCGCAGTCGGCCTTGCGCGCCACGGCGTCGGCGGCGGCCACCAGCAGCATCTCGGCGTCCTCGCGCCCGGCGCCCTCGGCGGCCGCGCGCTCCAGCAGCGGGCGCACCAGCGGCAGCAGGCCGGGCAGGTCCATCTGCACGGCCATGCGCAGCGCCTCGTGGCGCCGCTCCATGCGCGCGTCGGCCAGCCAGGCCCGCACGGTGGCCTCCACCTGGAAGGTGGGGTCGGGCACCACCTGCGGGGCGAAGAAGTCCTCGCGCGAGAGGCGCGCGAGCACCACCGCGCGCGTCGTGAGGTCGCCCGTGCGGCCCAGCTTCTCGAGCATCACGAGGCGGTTGCGCTCCATGAGCAGGTCGGCGCAGGCCACGCGCGCGCCGAAGCGGTGCGTGCCGTCGGCGACGGCCGCGCTCAGCACCTCGTCGGCCTCGGGATCGGTGCTGCGGCGCAGCTGCTCGCGCGCGTCGGCCTGCGCGCGCAGGTCGCGGCTGGAGAGCTGGTTGACCAGGTGGCGCAGCTTGAAGGTGTCCAGGAACAGCAGCACCACGCTGCCGGCCACCAGCAGCAGGGCGGCGCCCACCAGCAGGAAGCGGCGCCAGGCGGCGGGCTCGGGCGTCGGGACGGGGGCAGCGTTCTCGCTCACGCGCGGGGCTCCGGGGCTGGGCGACGGTGTATAGGAGTACCGCCACGGCACCCGGGCGCACCCACGGGCCCGACGGCCGCACGAGGGGCGCGCCGCGGCGGGGCCCGAGGC
>JBJTIJ010000120.1:0-6951 GCA_046094945.1 Planctomycetia bacterium
CGGGCCTGACGGCCGCGCCGCGCACGGCGGCACCTGCCCCGGCCCTGGAGGAGCGCCTCGCGCGCCTCGAGCAAGACCTCGCCAAGGAGCGCGCCGCGCTGGTGGGGCGCACGCTGCCCACGCCCACCTGGCCTGCGGGCCTGGCCTGGCAGCCGGCGGGGGCGGTGGTGCTGCTCTTCTACGTGCGTGCCGACGGCACGCTGGCCGACGTGCGCGTGGAGATGGGCAGCGGGCTGGCCACGCTCGACGAGCACGTGCGCGCCTTCGTGGCGCGCACCTGGTCCTTCGAGCCCACGCCCGAGCCGCGCTGGGCGCGCAACCGCTTCGTGGTGGCAGCGCCACGCTGAGCGCGGCGACGGGACGGGCTAGCGACCCACCTGGATCTGGACGGGCCCGCTGTCGCCGCCGAGGGGCGATGCGGCGAAGACCACCGAGGTGCCGGCCTCCATGCCGCCCGGGCCGCGGAACAGCGGGTCGGTCATGCTGTTGTCCCACTGCTTGGCCTGCTCGGGGTTGAGGTAGGAGCGGGCCCGGTTGCGGCCCTCGCGGCGGATGCGCCGCTCGGCCTCGGCGAAGGTCTCGGAGGTGCCGGGCACCTTGCCCTGCCGGAAGCGGCTGAGCGCGGCCATGTTCTCGTGGAAGCGCGCCTGCGCCTCCTCGCCGGCCATGCCCTGCTGCAGCGGTGCGCGCATGGCCTCCTGCAGCTCCTTGAGGGTCTTGCCGTCCTCGCCCCGCAGCGAGGCGAGGTTGGTGAGCTCGCGCGTGGTGTCCTCGATGGCGCGCTCGAGGCCGGCCTTCTGGGCACCATCGAGGTTGAGGGCCTTCTCGGCCTGCTCCACGCTGGTGAGGAAGCGGTTGTCGGGCCGCCAGGCGGGCGCCGCCGGCGGGGCCGCGCGCGCGGCGCGCTCCTTGGCGAGGTCTTGCTCGAGGCGCGCGAGGCGCTCCTCCAGGGCCGGGGCAGGTGCCGCCGTGCGCGGCGCGGCCGTCAGGCCCGGGCGTGCGGCCGTGGCGGGCGCGCTGCCCGGCGCCGCCGCCGGGGCCTCGGGCGCGGGGGCCGCGGCCAGCAGCGCGGGCTCGGCCGGCGCGGAACCCAGCGCGGCCAGTGCGCGCTCGGCCTGCAGCAGGCGCGCCTCGGCGGCCTGCTGGGCCTGCTCGAGGCTGGCCACCTGGCCCTGCAGCGCACTGCGCTCGCCGACGAGCCAGCCACAGACACCCGCACCCACCAACGCCACCAGCAACGCGAGCCGGGCCATGTGCACCTCCGGGGAATCGGCCGGCCGCGCATGCGACCCTGCCTGCCAGCGGGCAATCTACACCCGCGGCCGGGCCGGGCGCGCCGCGGCGGCGGGTCACGACCGGGCCCACAGGGCCCCACAGGAGGGGCCCCAAGGAGCCCGCATGATCCCGCAGGAGCCCGCAGGGGCCGGCAGGCGCGCGCAGCGGCTCGGCGGGGGCCCCGGCTCGCTGCCCCCAGCCAGGGTGGCCTCAGGCGCGGGGGCCCACCGTGACCAGCCGCGCGCCCTTCTCGACGGCCGTGCCGGGCGCCACGTGCAGCACCTCCACGAGGCCCTCGTGCGGCGCGCGGATCTCGTTCTCCATCTTCATGGCCTCGAGGATCAGCAGCGGCTGGCCGGCGCTCACCGCCTCGCCGGCCTTCACGCGCAGCTCCTTCACCACGCCGGGCATGACGCTCTTCACGTCCACCCGGCCGCTGGCCTGGCGTGCGCCGCCCGTGGCCAGGCGTGCGGCGCGCGTGCGCTCGTCCTCGATGCGCACGCGCACCTCGCGGTCGTGGAAGGAGAGCACCGCGTGGCCCTCCTCGAAGCGCGTGGCGATGGTCCACGAGCCGCCGTCGAGCAGCAGCGACAGCAGCCCGTCGTTGCCCGCGCCGGCCACGTCGGCGACGTGCGGCGCCCCGTCCACCAGCACCTGCGTGCGCCCGTCCACGAGGCGGATCTCCACCTCGCGCGTGCGCCCGGCCCACTCGACGAAGTACTTCACGCCTGCCCCCAGCCTGCGCGGCCCGCGCGCACCCACGGCGGCATGCCGCCCCCGGCCTGCCCCGGCGGGGGCGTGGGCGCCGCGGGCGGCGCGCGGCGCTGCAGCGCCAGCGCGGCGGCCACCACCGGCACGATGTCGTCGGGCGCCGGCGCGCGCGGCGCGCTGCCCTCCAGGATGCTGGTGTCGTAGTCGCCGGCCACGAAGCGCGGGTCGTCCAGCGTGCGCAGCAGCAGCGGCACGTTGGTGGTCACGCCCGGCAGGCGCACCTCGTGCAGCGCGCGCTTGAGGCGCCGGATGGCCGTGGGCCGGTCGGCGGCGTGCACCACCAGCTTGAGCAGCAGGGTGTCGTAGTGCAGCGTCACCTGCTGGCCCGAGTAGACGTGCCCGTCGCAGCGCACGCCCGGGCCGCCGGGCAGCTGCACGGCGCCCAGCGTGCCCGTGGAGGGCAGGAAGCCGTCGTCGGCGTCCTCGGCGCAGATGCGCGCCTCCATGGCGTGGCCCTCGGGCGCGGGCACGCGCTCGCCGAAGGAGATGGGCAGCCCCTGCGCGATGCGCAGCTGCTCGCCCACCAGGTCGACGCCGAAGCGCTCCTCGGTGATCGGGTGCTCGACCTGGATGCGCGTGTTCATCTCCAGGAAGTAGAAGTTGCCGTCGCCGCCGACGAGGAACTCCACCGTGCCGGCGCTGCGGTAGCCGCAGCTGCGCGCCACGGTGCAGGCGGCCTGCTCCATCCTCGCGCGCAGCGCGGGCGTGACGACGCAGGAGGGCGACTCCTCGATCACCTTCTGGTGGCGGCGCTGCACCGAGCACTCGCGCTCGCCCAGCGCCACGACATGGCCGTGGCCGTCGGCCAGCACCTGGATCTCGACATGGCGCGGCTGGGTCACGTAGCGCTCGAGGAACACCGTGCCGTCGCCGAAGGCCGTGACGGCCTCCGAGGAGGCGCGCTTGACCGCCTCGGCGAGGTCCTCCATGCGCAGCACCTTGCGCATGCCCTTGCCGCCGCCGCCGGCCGAGGCCTTCACCAGCAGCGGGAAGCCCACGCGCGCCGCCGCCGCCTGCACGGCGGCCGTGTCGGCCGCGTCGGGCACCTCGGCGCCCGGCACGATGGGCACGTCCTGCGCCGAGACGGCGCGGCGGGCGGGCACCTTGTCGCCCATGGCCTCCATGGCCGAGGCCGGCGGGCCCACGAAGACCAGCCCCGCGGCCTCGACGGCCGTGGCGAAGTCGCTGTTCTCGGACAGGAAGCCGTAGCCGGGGTGGATGGCGTCGGCGCCGCTGGCACGGGCGGCGGCCAGCACGGCGGGGATGGAGAGGTAGCTCTCGGCCGGCGGCGGCGGCCCCAGCCGCACGGCCTCGTGGGCGCCGCGCACGTGCAGCGCCGTGCGGTCGGCGTCGGAGTAGACGGCCACCGTGCGCAGCCCGGCCTCGTGGGCGGCGCGGATGATGCGCACCGCGATCTCGCCGCGGTTGGCCACCAGCAGCTTGCGGATGGGGCGCGGCGCCGGCGCGGGCGCGGGCGCAGGACGGGCGGCGGGCGCGCTCACAGCGGGATGTTCCCGTGCTTGCGCGGCGGGTTGCGGTCGCGCTTGGTCTCCAGCACCGAGAGCGCGCTGATGAGCCGGGCGCGCGTGGCGCGCGGCTCGATCACGTCGTCCACGTAGCCCAGCGCGGCGGCGGCCCACGGCGTGGCGAAGCGCTCGCGGTACTCGGCCTCCATGCGCGCCTGCGCGGCGGCCGGGTCGGGCGCCTGCGCGATCTCCTTCTTGAAGATGATCTCCACCGCGCCCTTGCTGCCCATCACGGCCACCTCGGCGGTGGGCCAGGCCAGGTTGAGGTCGCTGCGGATGTGCTTGGAGTTCATCACGCAGTAGGCCCCGCCGTAGGCCTTGCGCGTGATCACGGTGATCTTGGGCACCGTCGCCTCGCAGTAGGCGTAGAGCAGCTTGGCGCCGTGCTTGATGATGCCGTTCCACTCCTGGTCGGTGCCGGGCAGGAAGCCGGGCACGTCCTCGAAGGTCACGATCGGGATGTTGAAGGCGTCGCAGAAGCGCACGAAGCGCGCGGCCTTGACGCTGGCGTGCGTGTCCAGGCAGCCGGCCAGCACCTGCGGCTGGTTGGCCACCAGGCCCACCACGCGGCCGCCCAGGCGCGCGAAGCCCACGAGGATGTTCTCGGCGTAGTGCGGCTGCACCTCCAGCCAGTCGCCCTCGTCCACGATGAGGCGCAGCACCTCGCGCATGTCGTAGGGGCGGTTGGGGTCGGCGGGCACGATCGTGTCCAGCCGCTCCTCCATGCGCCCGGCCGGGTCGGCGGTGGCGCGCGCGGGCGCCGGCTCGGCGTTGTTCTGCGGCAGGAACGAGAGCAGGCGCTTGAGCAGGGCCAGCGCCGCCGTGTCGTCGGGCGCGCGGAAGTGCGCCACGCCCGAGCGCTCGGTGTGCGCCGAGGCGCCGCCGAGGTCCTCGCTGCTGACCTCCTCGTGCGTGACGGTCTTCACCACGTTGGGGCCCGTCACGAACATGTAGGACGTGCCCTCGACCATCACAATGAAGTCGGTGATGGCCGGCGAGTACACGGCGCCGCCGGCGCAGGGGCCCATCACGCCGGAGAGCTGCGGCACCACGCCCGAGGCCAGCGTGTTGCGCAGGAAGATGTCGGCGTAGCCGCCCAGCGAGGCCACGCCCTCCTGGATGCGCGCGCCGCCCGAGTCGTTCAGGCCCACGACGGGGCAGCCCACCTTGAGCGCGAAGTCGAGCACCTTGCAGATCTTCTCGGCGTGCGCCTGCGAGAGCGAGCCGCCGAAGACGGTGAAGTCCTGCGCGAAGACGGCCGTCAGGCGCCCGTCGACGCGGCCCCAGCCGGCCACCACGCCGTCGCCGGCGACGCGCTTCTCGTCCATGCCGAAGTCGCGGCAGCGGTGCACCTTGAAGGCGTCCAGCTCCTCGAAGGTGCCGGGGTCGAGGAACAGGTCGATGCGCTCGCGGGCGGTGAGCTTGCCGCGCTCGTGCTGCTTCTGGATGGCGTCGGCCCCGCCGCCCAGCTGGGCCTGCTGGCGACGCTCGCGCAGCTCGTCGAGGCGGTCGCCCGGCGCGGGCGCGGGCGCGGGGGACGGCGAGGGCTCAGCGGCCATGCACGGGGCCTCCGGGGGGATGCTGCGAGAGCTCGACGAGCACCCCGCCGGCGTCCTTGGGGTGCAGGAAGGCGACCTGGCAGCCGCCGGCGCCCGGGCGGGGGGCGGCGCCCAGCGGCTGGATGCCCTGCGCGGCCAGCTGGGCCAGCGTGGCGCGGATGTCGTCCACCCGGTAGCAGACGTGGTGGATGCCCGGGCCGCGCTTGGCGAGGAAGCCGGCGATGGGGCCGGCGGGGTCGGTGGACTCGAGCAGTTCCAGCCGCAGGCCGCCGCCGTCGTAGCCGGCCACGCGCACGCGCTCGCTGGCGACCTCTTCCTCGAAGAGCAGGCGCAGGCCCAGCACCTCGCCGTAGAGGCGCTTGCCCTCCTCGAGGCTGCGGACCGCGATGCCGAGGTGGTCGACCGGGCCCAGGGCGCCGAGCCGGCCGGGGGGCGCGGGGGGCGTGTGCATGGGCGGGGAGTGTACGCCACGGGCCCCGCAGGCCTCGGGCTGCGTGCCCAGCCGCCCTGCGAGCCACCTTGCGGGCCACCATGCGAGCCCCGCCGCCGCCGGCTGGCCCCGCCGCGGCCCTTGCCTACGTGTGCGGCGGGCGCGCGGTGGCTGGCGTGCCGACCGTGCGAGCCGTGGGGGAGTGCGCACGGAGCGCGCGCCGCCGCCTCGCGGTCGAGAGGCGCGGGCAGCCTGGCCAGCGCCGGCGCCGGCCTACTTGTCCAGCGCCGCCTCGAGCTGCTTGACGATGTCGGCCGCCGACTTGCCGGCGCGCGTGGCCTCGTACTTGTTGGCGATGGCCTTGAACAGCGGCAGGGCCTCCTTGGGCTTGAGGTCCTTGTCCAGCTGCGCCTGCTTGGCCTTCACCAGCCGCTCCCAGGCCGAGATCTCATCCTTCTTGGCCTTGTCGGCCAGGATGGCCTTGATCTGCGCCTCGGCGTCGGCCGACTGCGGCAGGCCCTTGAAGGCCTTCTTCACGTCCTCGAGGGCCAGCTTGGCCTCGTACCAGCGGCCCTTGGAGCCGTGCACCCGCGCGGTGTCCAGCCCGCCCTGCGCCAGCCAGTCGATCCACGCCACGATGTCGGTGGCGGCCTTCTTCTCCTCGTCGCTGGCCAGCGTGCCGCCGTCGAGCGCGCCCTGCGCCTTGGTGCGCGCCTCGGCGTACTTCTCCTTCTTGAGCGCCGCCGTGACGGGCGCCAGCGACTTGGGCAGCTCGGGCGCGATGCGAACGAGGCTGAGCGACTGCTCGATCTGCTGGTCGCTGGGGTTGACGCCCAGGATCTTGCCGTCGGGCCCGATCAGGAACATCGTGGGGAAGCCACGGATCTCGAAGGCCGTGGCGCTGTCCGTCGACTCGATCACGATCGGGTGCTTGGCGCTGGTCTTGGCGACGAAGCCATCGACCGCCGAGCGCGTCTCGTTGGTGACCGCCAGCACCTTGAGGCCCTTGGTGCCAAACTTCTCGTGCAGCTCGTCCAGGTGAACCACCTGTTGTGCGCAGGGGCCTCACCAGGTGCGGAAGACTTCCACGAGCACGGCGTGCCCGCGCAGGCTCTTGAAGGAGCAGGGCTCGGTGTTGACGAACTCGGCGCCCTCGAACTCGGGGGCGGACTCGCCCGTCTCCAGGGCCGGCTCGGCCGGGACGGTGGCGCAGGCCAGGACGCCAGAGAGGGCCAGCAGGGCCAGTGCACGCAGGCGCATCGGGGATGCCTCCGGGACCAACCCCATCCTTGTACCCCCGCGGGGCCCGCAGTGCAGGGGAAGCGGCGATTGGGCCCCGCGGGGGTACAAGGTTGGGGTTGGTCCCGGAGGCATCCCCGATGCGCCTGCG
>JBJTIJ010000121.1:0-12599 GCA_046094945.1 Planctomycetia bacterium
CCGCGTGAGCGCGCTCGTCGGCAGGCATGGGCGGCGCCGCTGCTCGGGTCAGCAGCCGCCGCCCGCCGCGCGCCGGCATGGAGGGCGCGTGGCGGCGGCGATGTGCAGCGGCGGCGGCGAGCGGGCGGCAGCGGCGGCGGCAGCGACGCGTTCGGCGCGAGCGCGGCGGCGGCGGCGGCAGCGGCCCTGCCGCTGCTTCCGGTGGTGATGAGCGGGCGCCTGACCGGTGCGGACTGGGCGCCCCAGGGGACCGGGGCGCATTGCAGCGCGCCGGGAAGCCGGGAGGACGCCCGGGGAACCGCCGCTGCGCCCCCAAGAGGCCTCCCCCGGCCGCGCTGGCCCGAGTCTCCGCCCGCGCACCGTCCCGCAGGCGAGACGCAGGCCCTGCCGGGCGGCGCGGGATGCGGCCGCGAGGCGGCAAGGCCGCGAGGAGGCGGCCGGCGGGCCGTCGCGGGCCGCAGCAGGTCTCGCCGGGCGCCCCCGCAAGGTCGCTTCCCGCCGCGCTGGGCTCCCGGACGGCTAGCCTCGCGGCCCTACCCCCCCGGAGCGCCTGCCATGACGACCTCGCCCACGCCCCAGCCGCCGCTGTCGGCCGTGTCGCCCGTGTCGCCCGCGTCCCCGTCGCTCGTCACGCGCCGCACCGTGATCGCCAGCACCGCCGCCGTGGCCGCGCTGGCACTGGCCGGCCCGCGCGGCTTCGTGCCGGCCGTGCAGGCGCAGGGCGGCGGCTTCACGCTGCCCCCGCTGCCCTACGCCAAGGACGCGCTCGCGCCGCACATCACGGCCGAGACGCTCGACTTCCACTACGGCAAGCACCACCAGGGCTACCTCACCAACCTCAACAAGATGCTGGCCGGCAAGCCCGAGGCCGACAAGACGCTCGAGGAGGTGATCGCGGGCGCCGGCGAGGGCGCCGTGTTCAACAACGCCGCGCAGGTCTGGAACCACACCTTCTACTGGAGCTCGATGCGCCCGGCCGGCGGCGCGGGCCCCTCGGGCCGGCTGCTCGAGCTGCTCAACCGCGACTTCGGCAGCGTGGACGCCTTCAAGCAGCAGTTCAAGGAGGCCGCCACCTCGCAGTTCGGCAGCGGCTGGGCCTGGCTGGTGCTCGAGGGCGACAAGCTCAAGGTGACCAAGACGGGCAACGCCGACCTGCCCAGCAAGCACGGCCAGAAGGCGCTGCTCACCTGCGACGTGTGGGAGCACGCCTACTACATCGACTTCCGCAACGCGCGCGCCACCTACGTGGACGCCTTCCTCACGCACCTCGTCAACTGGGACTTCGCCGCGCAGAACCTCGGCTAGGCCGCGCGCCCGATGGCGCCCCTAGCGTCCACGGCCACGCCGTCCACGGCTGCCCTGCCGGGCCTTGCCCCGCTGTGGGCCGTCGACCTCACCGCGCTGCCCGACCTCGCGCCCGGCACGCTGCCGTGGCTGGTGGCGGGCCTGGCCTTGGCGTGGCTGCTGCTGCGCGTGGCCCTGCTGCGCGGCACGCTGGCCCGGCGCAAGGCCGCCGGCGAGGTGGGCCCGGTGCCCGGGCCGCGCTGGATCGCCTGGCTCTCGGCGCAGCGCTGGGCGCTGCCGCTGCTGCTGGGCCTGCTGGGCCTGTGCGCCGCCGCCGCGGTGGCGCTGCCGGGCCTCGCGCGCCGCTAGGACGCCCGCCACCGCGCGCGGCGCCTCAGCGCAGCGCCGGCAGGCGGCCCGGGCGCGGCGGGCGGCGGCCCAGCCCCAGCTCCTCCAGCAGCGAGCGCCACGCGGCACGCTCGCGCTGCGGCTCCACGAGGTGCACGCGCCGGGCGCAGGCGGCCTGCAGCGCGGCGTAGAAGGCGGGCTCGGTCTCGGCGCGGTCCAGCAGCGCCGTCAGCGCGCGCGTGTCGCCCACCTCGAAGTAGCCCGGGTACTCCTCGCCCAGCAGGCCGATGGTGCCCGGGATGCGCGAGGCCAGCACCGGCACGCCGTGCGCCAGCGCCTCCGAGATCACGTTGGCCCCGCCCTCGGCGCGCGAGGAGAGCACCATCAGGCGGCTCTTGCTCAGCAGGTGCTGCGCGTGCCCGTGGGGCAGGTCGCCCAGCCAGCGGTAGCGCGGGTTGGTGCGCATCTCGTCGCGCGCGCGCTCCGCCAGCGACTCGCGCAGCGCCTTGCCCGCGTGCATCACGCGCACCCGCGACGAGGGCGGCAGCGCGCGCACGGCCTTGGCGGCCCGCAGCGGGTCCTTCACGCGCCGCAGGTGCCCCAGCACGCACACCTGGAAGGTGCCGGCATCGGGGCTGGGCTTGCGCGCGGGCCGGGGCACGCTCTGGTAGATCACGCGCACCGCCGTGCGCTGCCGGCTGGGCACCTGCTTGGTGGCCAGCGGCTGCATCACCACCAGCCGCGTGGCCAGCGCCAGCGCCCGCCGGGCCTGCGCCGAGCTGGCCAGCGTGCCGTAGATGTCGGTGCCCGTCAGCGCCAGCACGATGGGCCGCCCCGGCGCCCGCTCGTGGAAGCGCCGCACGCTGGCCGCGCTCTTCCTGGCGTGCAGCGCCACCAGCAGGTCAGCCGGCTTGCCATCCCACGCCGACAGCACCCGCACCCGGTGGCCCAGCGCGCGCAGGATCCGGGCCCAGCGCTCGGCCGTCACCCGGTTCCCGCCCCGCCGCGCCATCTTCTGGGGCGTGACCACCGCGATCTGGAGGCTGCTGGCCGGCATGCCCACAGGGTGCCTCAACCTGCGGGCGGCGCAAGCGGCGCGGCCGCGCCGGGGCGCGCCTCCACCTGGAGACAGGACGCGGGCGCCGGCGGGGTCGCGGGTAGCGTCCGGGGGTGCTGGCGCCCTTCCCCTACGCAGGCGAGCTGTGCGCGCTGCTCTCGAGCCTGTTGTGGGCGACCAGCTTCCTGGTGTTCGCGCGGCTGGGGAAGAGCGTGCCGGCCGGCGCGCTCAACCTGGGCAAGAACACCACGGCCACGCTGTGCTTCGGGCTGCTGTTCGTCGTGCTGTACGGCCGGCCCTGGCCGCCGGCGATGGACGGGACGGCGCTGGCGCTGTTCGCGGCCAGCGGCTGCGTGGGCCTGACGCTGTGCGACACGCTGCTGTTCTCGGCCATGATCCGCGTGGGGCCGCAGCGCACGACGCTGATGATGACCATGGCCGTGCCGCTCACGCAGCTGGCCGTGCTGCTGCCGCCGTGGGAGGAGAGCGCGCCGGGGGCGCTGCAGGTCGTGGGCATGCTGTGCTGCCTGGCCGGCGTGGCCGTGGCGGTGCTGGAGCACCACCCCGACCCGGTGGCCAAGCAGCAACTGCGCCGGGGCATGGCCATCGGGCTGCTGGCGGCGCTGGGCCAGACGGCCGGCGTGCTGCTGGCGCGGCTGGGCTTCTACTACGCGCAGTGCGCGCCCGGCGCCGAGCAGGCCAACGGCCTGGTGGACGCGGGCCACGCGGCGGCCGTGCGCCTCTTCGTGGGCTCGCTGGGCCTGGTGCTGCTGGCGCTGGTGCTGCGCAAGGGCCGCGCCTGGACGGGCGCACTGCGCCAGCCGGGCGTGCTGCCGCGGCTGGCCGGCGCGGCCGTGGTGGGCACCTTCCTGGGCATCTGGATGAACCAGGCCGGCCTGACCTGGGCCGAGCACACGGGCGTGGCCACCACGCTCAACCAGCTCACGCCGGTGTGGCTGATCCCGCTCACCACGCTGGTGCTGGGCGAGCGCCACGGCCTGCGCAGCTGGCTCTCGACGCTGCTGGCCGTGGCCGGCGTGATCCTGATCGGGCTGGGCGGCTAGCGGCCTGCCGGGCGGGCTAGCCCGCGGCCGGCGGCGCGCCGTCCATGCGCTCGCGCAGGCGCGCCATGCGGTCGCCGAGCTCGGCGCGCCAGCCCGGCGCCTTGCTGCGGATCTTGGCCACGGCGCCCTCGCCGGCGCGCTCCAGCGACAGGCCGTAGCGCTCGCACAGCTCGGCCAGCGCCACCAGCACGTCGCCCACCTCGCCCTCGAGCTCGCGCAGGGTGTCCTTGCCGTAGCACTCGCGGTCGAGCACGCAGCGCATCACCTCGCCCGTCTCCTCGGCCAGCGCCAGCGCCACGCCCATGCGCGGGTGCTCGATGCCCTGCATGAGGTCCTTGAGCTCGCGCTGCAGGTCGGACAGGTGCATGTTCACCTCCGGTAGACGACCAGCCGGCCGGGGCCCGGCTTGGGCGGGTCGAAGACGAAGTCGTGCTGCGGCACCAGGCCGGCGCGGCGCGCGGCCTGCTCGCCGGCGCGGCGCTCCTGCGCCTCGAGCTCGGCGGCCTTCCACTGCACGAGGCGCCCGCCCTGCGCCAGCCAGGGGCTGGCGATGCGCGTGACCTCCTCCAGCGTGCCCACGCCGCGCGCCAGCACCAGCGCCGCGGCGCCGCGCGCGCCGGGCCGCTCGCGCAGCAGCTCGCGCCCGTCCAGCGGCAGGGCCTCGACGTTGGCGATGCCGGCCTCGGCTGCGCAGGCGGCGATGGCGCGCGCCTTCTTGGCGCGCCGCTCCACCAGCAGCACCGTGGCCCGCGGGAAGGCCAGCGCCGCCACCACGCCGGGCAGGCCGTTGCCGCTGCCCAGGTCGATCACCAGCCGCGGCGTGGGCTCGATGGCGCCCAGCCGGCCCAGCGCCAGCGAGGGGATGCCCAGCACCTCCACCGCCTGCTCCAGCGTGGTGGCCGCCGTGAGGTTGACCTGCGCGCTGGTGCGCACCACGGCGTCCAGGTAGCGCGCCAGCACCAGCCCGCTGCCCTCGGGCCAGGCGAGGCCTCGCTCGCGCGCGGCGGCCTCCAGCGCCGTGGCCGCCGTCTCGAGGTCCATCACAGCACCGGCGCGAAGAGGCCGGCCACGCCGCGCAGCAGGCGGCCGCCGGGGCCGAAGCGGTAGTCGGCCGGCACGAGGCGGCGGCAGTCGCGCAGGTGCAGGTCGACCACCTCGCGCACGCGCCGCGCGGTGGGCGCGTGCGGGAAGGCGATGTTGACCTCGAAGTTCAGGCGCAGGCTGCGGGTGTCCATGTTGGCGCTGCCCAGTGTCGCCCAGGCATCGTCCACCGCCATCACCTTCCCGTGGAGCATGCGGGGCGAGGCCCAGAACTCCACGCCCTCCTCCATCAGCCGGGGCACCACGGTGTCGGCCGCCAGCCCCACGATGCGGTGGTCGGGGCGCGCGGGCAGCACCACGCGCACGCGCCGGCCGCGGCGGCTGGCGTCGGCCAGCGCGGCCTCCAGCCCCTCGCTGGGCACGAAGTAGGGCGTGAGGATGTCCACGCGCTCGCGCGCCCCGGCGATGGCGGCGAAGAAGGTGGCCTCGATCACCGGGCTGTCGAGGTCAGGCCCCGAGGCCAGCACCTGCACCAGCGCCTCGCCGGCGGGCGCCACCTCGGGGAACCAGCGCGGGGCGTCGAGCAGGTCGCCGGTGGCGAAGTGCCAGTCCTCGACGAAGACGCGCTGCAGGCCCAGCGCAGCCGGGCCGCGCACGCGCGCGTGCACGTCGCGCCAGCCGTCGGCGGTGGCGTACTCGTCGGCCACGTTCATGCCGCCGGTGAAGGCCGTGTGGCCGTCCACCACGAGGATCTTGCGGTGGTTGCGCAGGTTCACGCGCAGGTTGCGCAGGCCCTTGCCCAGCGGCAGGAAGGAGGCCACCTGCCCGCCGGCCTCCACCAGCGGGCGGAAGAAGCGCCGCGAGGTGCCGTAGGTGCCCAGCGCGTCGAAGAGCACGCGCACCTGCACGCCGCGGCCCGCCGCCTGCACCAGCAGGTCGCGCACGCCGCGCCCGGTGCGGTCGTCGCGGAAGATGTAGGTGAGCACGTGGATGTGGTCGCGCGCGCCCGCGATGGCCTCGCGCGCGGCGGCGAACACCGCCGGCCCGTCGGCCAGCGCCAGCACCTCGTTGCCCGGGTAGGGCGCGCACACGCCCTCGGCCTGCGCCGCCAGCACCAGCTCGGGCGCCACCCCCACCGGGCGGCCCGAGGCCAGCCCCGCGCGCACCTGCAGGCGCGCGGCCTCCAGCACGCGGTCCGTGGGCTCCAGCGAGGCCGTGCGCGCGTGGCGCAGGCGCAGCACGCGCCGGTTGAGCCAGTCGCGGCCCAGGCCCCAGTACAGCACCAGCCCCAGCCAGGGCAGCGCCACCAGCGCCAGCAGCCAGCCCAGCTTGCCCTGCGGGCTCTTGCGGCTGAGCAGCACCACCGGCACCGTGGCCAGCACGGCGCCCAGGTGCACCCAGCCCAGCCAGCGCGGCCCCACCTCCGGCAGCGCCGCATCCAGCCAGAACGCGAGGGGGCCCGCCTGCGCCATGGCCCCGTTCTCGCACGCCCCCACCGCCCACGCGAGCCCCGTCGCCCGCGCTCACCCGCTCACGCGCGCGCACACGCCTGCTCGGCCCTGATCCCCGATCCCGCCCCAGGCCCCATCACGCCAGACCCAGAGCCCCGGTCACGGACGACGCGCCCGGGCGGCAGCGGAAGCCCGATGAGGACGACGACGCGGGGTCCATCCCCGCGAGGAGGACGAAGCGGGCTGAGCGCGCCGCCCCGGCGCGTCGCCGCGCCGCTACGCGGACGCGCGCTTGTCCCGCTCCCGACGCAGCTCGACGCCGCGCAGTGCCGCCTGTCGCGCCACCTGGCGCAGCTCCGCCTCGCGCACCACGCGCTCCTTGCGGATCTGCTCGGCCTGCGCCCACACCTCGGCCTCGCTGGCCACGATGTCGCGCGCGGGCACCTTGGGGGCGGGCGCCGGCACGGCATGGCCGTCGGCGGCGATGGCGCGGCGCAGCTCGACGAGCAGCTCGTCCACCAGCTCGCGCGCGCCGGTCCACAGCGTGATCGAGCCGCCCGCGGGGCGCTTGCGCGTCACGAGGGCCACGTGGAAGCCGGGGATGTCGGCCACCAGGAAGTCGTAGTCGCCCAGGTGGGCAGGGCGGCGCACCTGCACCATGCGCGAGATGCCGCAGGGGCCCAGGCCCACCGGCAGGAAGCCGTAGACCGAGGCCGTGCCCGTCATCTCGCGCAGGCGCTGGCGGCGCACGCAGTCGGCCGGGGCGCGCAGCATGGTGCCGAACACCGAGCCGCCCAGGCGCTCGTCCATCACCGTGTCGCGGATGTCGCGGCAGGCCTCGTGCACCTCTTCCTCGTCGAACACGAGCAGGGTGCCGTGCGGCAGCGCCCCCTCGCTCATCTCGGCCTCGAGCTCGGCCGTGGAGGTGATGCGCGAGGTGTCGTCCAGGCCCAGCTTGGCCAGCGCCATCTCGACAGAGTCGAAGCAGCGGTCGAGCAGCGGCAGGGCTCGCGGGCGGGCGAGCACCTCGGGGTTCACGGCGCGCGGCAGCGGTCGCAGCATGGTGGGCCTTTCCGTCCAGGGCCGGCCCCGTGGCCTGCCGCCAGACGCGTTCCTGTTCTCTCTACGCACATGGACGCGCCGGCGTTGGCGCCCCTTCCCGGCATCGGCCCCGGGCCGGGGCGCCTTGACGGGGCTCCCCAGCCCGTGACCGCTGGCGGGCAGGCACCCCGGGACCGCCGGAAGGCCTTGGATGGCCCTCCGGAGGCGTCCGGGGCGTGCTCGTCACACAAGATTGATGCGCCCGGGCCCGGCGGGTTGCAGCCCCCGGGCCGCCCCGCCTGTCAGCGGGCTCCCAGCGGCGTCTCGCCAGCGAGGCAGCACTCGGCGCTCCGGGCAGGCCCCGCAGGCACGGCAGCGTCCGCCGCACGTGCCGCCCGCGGCAGGCGCTGCCCGGCGCCCCCGGCCAGGGCCTAGGCCAGCGGGTAGCGCGAGTCGCGCCGCAGGCGCGCGCTCTCCTTCTTCACGCGCCGCAGCAGCTTGGCGACCAGCTCGTCGCGGCGGCCGAAGAGGCGGTAGCCGGCGCGGTCGCGCAGGTAGCCGCGCGCGCCCGGGTGCTTGCGGAACAGGGCCTTCTCGCCCATGCGCCCGGCCCAGCGCTCGAAGCGCGCGCGCTTGTCCAGCAGCGCCTTCACCAGGAAGGGCATCACGATGCTGTAGTCGCACTGCATCGACTCGGTGGTCTTCTTGTAGACCTTCTTGTCCACCTTGCCCCACGTGACGGCCTCGGCCGGCGGGCAGGAGGAGAGCGAGCCGTCGGTCACCGGCGCGGTGGTGATCTGGATGTCGTACTGGTAGCCCTCCACCTCGGAGAGGCCCAGCACCTGGCTCAGCGCCGGCTCGGGCTGCAGGTTGAAGTTCTTGGGCACGCCGCCGCCCAGGATCAGGGTGCCCAGCTGGCGCGTGGGCGACTCGCGGATGCCCCACCAGTGGTAGGCGCAGCTCTCGAAGACCTCGGCGTGCAGGTCGAGGTCGAAGCGGTGGGCGTCGCGCGCCTCGCCGGGGTTGGCCTGCTGCAGCGCCCACAGCGCCATCGAGTTGAGGAACACGCTGCCGTCGCCGGGCGCGCCCACGAAGATGGGGATCTGCAGCCGGTGGCACTGCGCCAGCAGGCCCTCGCCGGTGCCGTTCTTGCGCTCCTGGGCGGCATAGGCGCGCCCCAGCAGCGAGCGGAACTCGGTGCCCGTCATGCGGCGCTGGAACTCGGGGCGCTTGAGCAGCGCGCGCAGGAAGCGGTCCTGGTCGAGCAGCACGTCCTCGTCGAAGCCCACGTCGGTGACGCGGATGACGGCCTCGTCGCGCAGCTGGCCGTCGTCGCCGAAGATCGGCACCTCGTGGAACGGGTGCTTGCGCGCGCTGTCCAGCGCACGGTGGCCGTCGTGGTAGCAGACGGCGTCGGTGGTGGACACGAGGCAGAACCAGCCCGTCTCCAGCAGCGGCCTGAGCCAGGTGTAGTGCTGGCCCGAGACCGTCACCGGGCCCGAGATGGCCAGCGTCATGGGCAGGCCCTTGCCCACCGCCTCGTCCAGCAGCGTCCAGATGCGGCGCAGGTAGGCGGCGCCGAAGGCCGGCAGCGCCGACTCGAAGACGCCGTCGAGGCTCTCCACCTCGTCCACCGGGCGCGTCACCAGCTCGCGGCGCGGGCCGCTGCCGGCACAGCCGGCACGCTCGTCACGACGGGTCGGGCACATGCAGCACCTCCTGGGTCCACCCCGGCAGGGGCCGCGCCCGGCCCGGCCGGCAGCCGGGCGGCTGCGCGGGGGCCCTACGATGGAGGCCCGTGCCGACAGGCGCAAGGCAAGCCCGGCCTTGGCCTCGCGCCGCGGCCACGCGGGGCCACGCGCGGCCGCGCGCGACCGCCGCCGGCCGGCGCGCGAGGTGGGCCCGGGCGCCGGCGCGCTCGAGCCGGCCTGCCGCGGCCCGCCCAGGGCCTGTGGCGCGCCCCCCGCACGCCTGTCCACCCCCACCGTAGGATGTTGTTCGTGTCACCTCCCGACGCTCCCCTCCCGCTGCTCGAGGCCCTGCGCGCGCAGCTCGGCGCCGAGGCGGGCCGCCCGCCCTCGCGCCGGCTGCTCGAGCGCCGGATCGCCGCCGGCGCGGCGCGGGTGGACGGCCGCGTCGTGCGCGACCCGGCCACGCCCGTCGAGCCCGGCGCGCGGCTCGCCTTCGACGCCGACGACCTCTCGCCCGAGGCGCTGCGCGGCCCGCCGCCGGCACGCACGCGCGCGGCGCCACCGCCCGGCGTGCTGCACGCCGACGCGCAGGTGGTGGTGGTCGAGCGCGCGGCCTTCGAGGCCCCCACGCCCGAGGCGCTGGCCGCTGCCGTGGGCGCCCTGCTGGGGCGCAGCGGGCTGTGCGCCGCGCCCGACCCCTCGGCGCCCGGCCACGGGCCCGTGCTGCTGCTGGCCTCGGCGGCGCTGGCGCGCGCGCACGCGCAGGCGCTGGCCGACGGGCGCGTGCGCGAGACGCTGCTGGCGCTGCGCACGCCGGGGCTGGCGCTGCGCACGCCGGGCTCCGCCGCCGGTGCGTTGCCCGGCGCGCTGCCCGCAGGCGCGCACGAGGCCGTGCTCGAGCGCGGCACGCACGCGGGCACGCCGTGGGCGCTCGTGCAGCGCGACGACGCCCCGCTGGCGCCCGCGCCGGCTGGCGAGCGCCACCTGGTGGCCCCGCAGCGCCTGGCGCTGGCCTTCAAGCACCCGCGCACCCACAAGCGCCTCGCGCTGGAGGTGGGCGCGCACGCCCGCTTCCTGGCCGCCTGCGCGGCCCACGGCGTGACGGGCGGCAGCGGCGGCTAGCGCAGCGCAGGCTCACGCGCCAGCCCGCCGCGCGCGCCCGCCAGCGAGGCGCGCAACAAGCGCAGGCCGGCTACGCGCGCAGCGACTCCAGCGCGCGGCGCACCTCCACCTGCACCACCTTCTTGCGCCAGGCGGCGAGGTGGTCGGTGTTGTCCAGCGGCTTGGCCAGCCGCGCGGCCTTCTCGGCGGCGGCGGCGATGGTGGCCTCGTCCAGGCGCTGGCCCAGCAGGGCCTGCTGGGCCTCGCTGGCCACCACGGGCGCGCTGGTGACGGCGTTGAGCACGATGTCGGCGGCCGCCACGCGCTCGCCGTCCATGCGCACGCGCACGGCCGCCGAGGCCACGGGGAAGTCGAAGGCGCCGCGCCGGCGCACCTTGCGGTAGGTGCTGCGCGCGCTGCCCTGCGCCGGGATGGTGAGGCTCACGAGCAGCTCGTCGCGCGCCTTGGTGAGGTAGTCGATGCCGTCGTTGCGGAACAGCGCCGCCACCGGCAGCGTGCGCTCGCCCTGCGGGCCCACCAGGCGCGCCGTGGCGCCCAGCGCGACCAGCACCGGCACGCTGTCGCTGCTGTTGACCGCCCAGCAGCGCGGGCTCGAGGGCGCCACCCAGCAGGTGTCGCCGTCGCACTTCATGCAGAAGTTGATGGCGCGGCGCCACTCCCAGGTCTGGTTGTAGTAGTTGCAGCGCGTGTCCAGGCACACGTTGCCGCCGATCGTGCCCATGTTGCGCAGCAGCGGCGTGCTGATGGTGCGCACGGCGTGCGCCAGCGCCGGCAGGCGCGCCTCCACGCCGGGGTCGCGCTCCACGGCGCGCAGCGTCTCGCCGGCGCCCAGCGTGAGCGCCCCGTCGGCGTGCCACTGGATGCCGCGCAGCGCCTGCACGCGGCGCAGGGCCACCACCGTCTTGGGCTGCTGGTGGCGGCGCTTCATGTTGGGGTAGAGGTCGGTGCCGCCGGCCACCACCATCGCGGCGGGGTCGGAGGCGAGCAGGCGGGCCACCTCGGCGGGCGTGGTGGGCGCGCGATAGGCGAAGGCCGGCAGGCGCATCATCGCGGGCGGCCCTCCTTGGCGTCCTTCGGGCGCTCGCGGCGCGCGTCGGGGCCCTTGCCGTCGCCGCCCTCCGCGGGCGTGAGCACGCGCATGGTCTCGGTGATGCGCAGGTCGGGGTAGGCCGTGGGGCCGTAGCGGCGGTCGCGCGCCTCGAGGGCCTTGAGCACCTTGTCGGGCGTGACGGGCACCTCGTCCACGCGCACGCCCACCGCGTCGAAGACCGCGTTGGCCACCGCCGGCATGATGGGCAGCAGCGGGCCCTGGCCCACTTCCTTGGCGCCGAAGGGCCCGTTGGGATCGGGGTCCTTGACGATGTAGGTGACCACCTCGGGCATCTCGTGCGTGGTGGGGCTCTTGTACTCGAGCAGCGAGGGGATCTTGTGCACGCCGAAGCGGTTGGGCCGGTAGGTCATCTCTTCCATCAGGGCCTCGCCCAGGCCCATGTAGACGCTGCCCTCGACCTGGCCCAGCACCAGCATCTCGTTGATCGACTCGCCGATGTCGTGGGCGATCCACACCTTGGTGGCGTCCACGCGGCCCGTGTCCTCGTCCACCGCCACCTCGACCACGGCGGCGCTGTAGGAGTAGGCCGGCGAGGGGCCCACGCCCGCGCCGCGGTAGGCGCCCGGCGTGGGCGGCGGCGTGTAGGAGCCCACCGTGGCGATGGTGCCGAAGCGCGACTCGGCCAGCACCACGGCCTCGGGGAAGGTGACGCCGCGCGCCGGGTCCTCGACGTCGAAGACGCGGTCTTCGGCGAAGCCCAGCCGGCTCTCGGGCACGCCCAGCTTGCCGCTCACGGCCTTGGCCAGCAGCTCGCGCGCACGCTCGGCGGCCTGGATGGCGGCGTTGCCCGACATCATGGTCACGCGGCTGCTGTACGAGCCCAGGTCCACCGGCGTGAGGTCGGTGTCGCTCACCACCACGCGCACGT
This sequence comes from Planctomycetia bacterium, assembly GCA_046094945.1. GTDB lineage: Bacteria > Planctomycetota > PLA2 > PLA2 > JAEUHO01 > CAXQZU01. The sequence continues at coordinate 12,079 of JBJTIJ010000121.1, forward strand.
GGCCCAGCGAGATGCCCAGCACCTCGGCCACGCAGGCCGCCAGCACCGTGTCGCTGCCCTGGCCGATGTCGGTGGAGCCGCAGAAGGCGGCCACGCCGCCGCCGCGGTCGAGCTTGAGCGTCACGCCGCTGTGCGGCATGGCGTTCCAGTAGATGGGCAGGCCGGCGCCGCAGATGTAGGAGGCGCAGGCCAGGCCCAGGCCCAGCCGGCGCCCTTGCGCGTCGCGGCCCAGCTTGCCGCGGCGCTCGCGCCAGCGGCTGCCCCCCACCACCGTCTCGATGCAGGGTCCCAGGCCCATCGAGCCCACGCGCAGCCAGTTGGCCGTCACGCTGTGGGCCGGCTGCAGCATGCGCAGGCGCAGGTCGGCGGGGTCGATGCCCAGCCGCTGCGCGGCCTTGTCCAGGTGCACCTCCAGCGCGAAGCGCGGCTGCGGGGTGCCGTGGCCGCGCGTGGGGCCGCAGGGCGGCTGGTTGGTGAAGGTGCGCACGCCGTCGAAGCGGTACGTGGGCACCTGGTAGGTG
>JBJTIJ010000122.1:0-5044 GCA_046094945.1 Planctomycetia bacterium
ACTGGCAGCACGCCGCGCTCGACCTCATCTTCCGGGCGCTCAAGCTGGTGGTCTACGACGCCAAGACCAAGTCCAACCTGCGCGATGACGTGAACATCAAGGCCTCGCTGGTGCTGGGCGACCTGCTCGAGCAGGCCCCGCCCCGGCCGGGCACCTTCCTGCGCCTGGCGGCCGCGCCGGGCTCCCGCGGGCCGGCCTGGTCGGTGCTGGCCCTGCCCAGCCGCCGCCGCCTCGCCGTGGGCCGCTGGCCGGGGCAGCTGGGGCTGCGCGAGGCGCTGGCCCCGGTGGCGCCGCGGCCGGTGCGCTGCCACGGCCGCCGCCTGCCTTTCGTGGGCGGCTGGGTGGGCCTGCTGGGCTACGAGGCCCGCAGCGGCGTGGAGCGCTCGCCGGCCGTGCGCCCCTCGCCGCTGGGCTTCCCCGCCCTGTGGCTGGGCTGGAGCGAGGCGGCCGTGCTGGTGGAGCACGCCACGGGGCAGGCCTTCCTGGCCGCGCTGGGCCGTGACCTGGCCGCCGCGCGCCGCCGCCTCGGGCGCCTGGCGCGCTGGGTAGAGCGCGCCGCGGCAGCCCCCGCACGCGCGAGGGACGCCGGCACGGCCCGCGCGCGCCCGCGCATGGCTGCCTCCCGCTACCGGCGCCTGGTCGGGCGCGTGCGCGCGCACGTGCGCGCCGGCGACATCTTCCAGGCCAACCTCTCGCAGCGCTTCGACGCCCAGGGGGTGGGCGCGCCCCACGCGCTGTTCCGGCGGCTGGTCGCGCAGCAGCCCGCCCCCTACATGACCTTCCTGCGCCTGCCGGGCGGGCGCTGCGTGCTGTCGGCCTCGCCGGAGCGCTTCCTCGCCCTGCAGGGCCGGCGCGCCACCACCGAGCCGATGAAGGGCACGCGCCCGCGCGGCCGCACGCCGCGCGAGGACCGCGCGCTGGTGCGCGACCTGCGCGCCAGCGAGAAGGACCGCGCCGAGCTGGCCATGATCGTGGACCTCTCGCGCAACGACCTGGCGCGCGCCTGCCGGCCGGGCAGCGTGCGCGTCACGCAGCCGCGCCTGCTGCTGCCCTTCGCACGCGTGCACCAGGCCATCGGCGTGGTGCAGGGCGAGCTGGCCCGCGGCCGCACGCGCGTGGACCTGCTGGCGGCCTGCTTCCCGCCCGGCAGCGTGACGGGCGCGCCCAAGGTGCGGGCCATGGAGGTGATCGACGCGCTGGAGGGCGAGGGCCGCGGCCCCTACTGCGGGGCGCTGGGCTGGCTGGACGCGGGCGGCGACATGGACCTCGCGGTGGCCATCCGCACGCTGCTCGTGGCCGGGCGCCGGGCCAGCTACCGCGTCGGCGGCGGCATCACGCTGCGCTCCCAGCCGGCTGCCGAGTGGCGCGAGACGCTGGCCAAGGGGCGCGGCCTCGAGGCCGCGCTGTCCGGCCGGGCGCGCCCGTGAGCCCGCCCCCCACGCTGCTGGAGGCCCTGGAGGCCTTCCTCCACCACCTCGAGGCCGTGCGCAACCTCTCGCCGCACACGCTGCGCGCCTACGCCACCGACCTCGCCCGGCTGGTGGGCCAGCTGGAGGACGCCGGCCTCGCGCACCCCGGGCAGGTGGACCTCTTCGCGCTGCGCCGGCACCTGGCCCGCCTCAAGGCCGAGGGGCTCGACGCGCGCTCCATCGCGCGCCACATCAGCGCCCTGCGCGCCTTCTGGCGCTGGCTGGTGGCCGAGGGGCACGTCGAGTCCAACACCGCCGCCGCGCTGCGCCTGCCGCGCCAGGGGCGCGCGCTGCCGCACGTGCTCACGCGCGAGGAGGTCACGCGCCTGCTGGAGGCGCCCGGCGAGGGCCGCTGGACGGCGGCGCGCGACCGGGCGCTGCTGGAGACCATCTACTCGACGGGCGCGCGCGTGGCCGAGGCGGCGGCACTGGACCTCGCCGACCTCGACCTCGTGGAGGGCACGGCGCTGCTGCGCGGCAAGGGCCGCAAGGAGCGCCTGGCCGGCCTGGGCCGGCCCTGCGTGGCGGCGCTGCAGGCCTACCTCGAGGCGCTGCCGGCGCGCGAGCTCGACGCGCGCGTGCCGCCTCGCGCGCGCCGGGCGCTGTTCCGCAACGCACGCGGCGGACGGCTCACCACGCGCGGCATGGCGCTGGTGCTGGAGCGGCACCTGGCCACGGCCGGCCTGGCGCGCGAGGTGACGCCGCACACGCTGCGCCACTCCTTCGCCACGCACCTGCTGGAGGCGGGCGCCAACCTGCGCGAGGTGCAGGAGCTGCTCGGCCATGCCAGCATCGCCAGCACGCAGGTCTACACGCACCTGACGCTGGACCGCCTCATGCGCATCTACGAGCAGGCCCACCCGCGCGCGGGCCGCGGGCGGCCGGCGCCGCGCACGCGCGAGCCGCGCCGTGGCTGAGCCGGTGCCCACGCTGCACGCGCCTGCGCCGGCCTCCGCGCCGGGCCCCGCGCCGGGACCCGCGCGTGCGTGGCTGACGCTGGCCGTGGCGCTGCTGTGGGTGGCGTTGCACCTGGGCGGCCTGTGGGCCAGCGACGCGCCGCTGGGCGGCCGCCACGTGCTGCTGTGGGGTGCCGTGCCGCCCGCCACGCAGGTGCAGGCCGGCGCGCTGGTGCCGGCACGCGTCGGGGCCGGCGAGCCCTGGCGCCTGCTGACGGGCGCGGGAGTGGTGGCGCCCGGCCTGCTGGGCCTGCTGCTGGGCCTGTGGGTGCTCTCGGGCAGCGTGCGCAGCCTCGAGCCGCTGCTGGGCCGCGCGCGCCTGCTGCTGCTGCTGGTGCTGGCCACGCTGGCCGGCGCCGCCACGCGCGTGCTGCTCGACCCGGCCGCGCGCGAGCCGCAGGCCGCCGGCTGGGACCTGGTGCTGGGCGCCGTGGGCGCGCGCATCCCGCTGGGGCTGGCGCTGGGCGGCAGCGCGGGCCGCCAGATGGTGAGCGGCTCGCTGGCGTGGGTGGCGCTGGCGGTGCTGCTGGCGTGGGCCCTGCCCGGCACGCCGCTGGCGCACCTGGCCGGCGAGGGCGCGGGCCTGTGCGGCGGCGTGCTGGCCGTGCTGCTGCTGGGCCCGCGCCGCTGCCTGCAGGCGCCGCCCGCGCGGCCCGTGCGCGTGCTGGCCGCCGGCGCCGCGCTGGCCGTGCTGGCCTGTGCCGGCCTGCAGGCCCACGCGGCACTGGGCGGCGCGGGCCGCGAGCCGCAGGCGCGCGCCTGGCTCGAGCGCCTCGCGCAGGCCGAGCGCAGCGCCCGTGCGCGGGTCGAGGGCCGCACGCCGCCCAGCAGCGCCGCGCGCGAGGGCCTGCCCGCCCTGCTCGACGGGCTGGAGGCCGATGCACCGCTGGGCAGCGACGGTGCGGCACGCGAGGCCCTGCACACCTACGTCGAGAGCCTCGCGGCCCTGCCGCACGACGACCTGCGCGACCCCAGCCTCACGCTGGGCCGCCTCAAGCGCGGCTACGCCGCCTGGGCGCCGCACGAGGCGCGCCTGCGCGCGCGCGCAGGCCTGCTCACGCGCGCCGTGCCGCCCTGGCGCTGAGCGCACGGGGCCCGCACCGGGCCGTCGTCGGGCCGCGCCCGCGGCGGTGGTAGGGTGGGCCATGCCCTTCGCCGACCTCCACCTCATCGATCCCCTGCTGCGCGCGCTGGCCGAGGAGGGCTACACCTCCCCCACCGAGATCCAGCGCCAGGCCATCCCGCACGTGCTGGCCGGCCGCGACCTGCTGGGCATCGCCCAGACCGGCACGGGCAAGACGGCGGCCTTCGCGCTGCCCGTGCTGCAGCTGCTCTCCACGCGCCCGGCGCGCCTGCCCCCCGGCAGCGGCCGTCCGCCCGTGCGCGCGCTGGTGATCGCCCCCACGCGCGAGCTGGCCGCGCAGGTGGCCGACTCCTTCCGCTCCTACGGGCGCCACCTGCCGCTGCGCGGCACCGTGATCTACGGCGGCGTGGGCCAGGTGCCGCAGGTGCAGGCCCTCACGCGCGGCGTGGACATCCTCGTGGCCACGCCCGGACGGCTGCTGGACCTGCTGCAGCAGGGCTGCGTGCGGCTGGGCGGCGTCGAGGTGGTCGTGCTCGACGAGGCCGACCGCATGCTGGACATGGGCTTCCTGCCCGACGTGCAGCGCATCCTCTCGGTGCTGCCCAAGCCGCGCCAGACGCTGGTCTTCTCGGCCACCATGGCCGGCGCGCCGGCGCAGCTGGCCGCCAGCATCCTGCGCGACCCGGCGCGCGTCGAGGTCACGCCGCAGGCCACCACCGTCGAGCGCATCCGCCAGTCGGTGATCTACCTGCCCAAGCCCGCCAAGCAGCCCATGCTCGAGCGCCTGCTGGGCGACCCGGCCTTCCGGCGCACGCTGGTCTTCACGCGCACCAAGCACGGGGCCAACAAGGTGGTCTCGCGCCTGGCCGGCGCCGGCATCCAGGCCGCGGCGCTGCACGCCGACAAGTCGCAGGGCCAGCGCCAGCGCGCGCTGGCGGCCTTCCGCGAGGGGCGGCTGCGCGTGCTGGTGGCCACCGACATCGCCGCGCGCGGCATCGACGTCGAGGGCATCACGCACGTCGTGAACTTCGACCTGCCCAACGTGCCCGACTCGTACGTGCACCGCATCGGGCGCACGGCCCGCGCCGGCGCCGAGGGCGCCGCCATCTCCTTCTGCGACCCCACCGAGCGCGCCGACCTGCGCGACATCGAGCGCGAGATCCGCATGCGCGTGCCCACGCACGAGGGCCACGGCGAGCCGCCGCGGGTCGAGGACCTGCCGGCCCCGCACGGCGCACCGCACGTTGGCCCGCACGGTGACTCGCGTGGGCCCCAGCGCGGCCCGCGCCGAGGGCAGGGCGGCCGTCAGGGCGGGGGCCACGGCGGTGGCCACGGTGGCGGGCAGGGTGGCGGACACGGTGCGCGTCACGGCGGCGGGCCGCGGGCCCTGGAAGATGGGCGAGACGGGCGTGGCCGGCGGGCCGTCGCCGCGCCGTTCATCGCCACCGCGGCCTTCGCCGCGCGGCCCGGCCGGGCGCGGCCCGCCGCCCGCGCCCCCCCCCGGGCCCCCCCCCGGGCCGGCCCCGTGTCCGCCC
>JBJTIJ010000123.1:0-1110 GCA_046094945.1 Planctomycetia bacterium
GGGCGCCATCCAGGGCAAGGGCTCCATCCACGTGCAGATCGACCCTGTCGTGCTGCACACGAAGGGCATCCTGGGCGACGCCTTCTTGCTCTCCGGCTCCATGAACCTGACGGACTCGGGCGTGCACCGCAACGACGAGCAGCTCACGCTGCATGTCGGCCCCCCGATGGACCCGATCATGACCCAGCTCTCGCACTGGGCGCAGCAGTACGGGGAGCGCCGGTGAACGATCTCGAGTCCTTCCTGGGCGCCTTCTTCGGCGAGGGCAACCGCTCGTCGCAGCAGCGGCAGGCGCCCTGGGTGGAGATGCTGCGCCGCGGCCGCGCGGCGGTGCTGCCCCGCGTGCTGTCGGCGGACGTCGTGCAGCTGTACTGCCTTGCACCGACGGCGGAGGCGCTCGTGCGCGTGCTGGGCATCGTGCGCGCCAACCTCGGGTCGCGCTGGGTGCAGGGGGAAGGCAGCCCCGGCTGGGACCTGCGTGACGCATTCGATGCCCGGCTCGCCCGGCATGCGGCGGGCGTCTACGAGGTCGGCGTCCTCGTCGTGCGGCGCTTGCGCCTCGCGCCGGAGCACCTGACGCATGCGGCGGCCGCGCTGGAGCGGCTGGTTGGCTTGCTGCGCGATGCCCCGGCCCCCAGGTCGCGCGACGAGCAGGGGCTGGCTGCCCTGCTGCGCGAGGTGCGCGTGGGCGTGGCGGCGGGCATCCATGGGCGGCATGACGTGGACCGGGCGCTGCAGGCCTTGCTGGAGCAGGGGCACCTGTCGGCCATCAACGTGGACTTCCTGCGCACGTGGGCGTGGGCCGAGATGGGCCGCCACCGGGAGCTGCTGGCCGACGGTGCCTTCGACCGCGCCCAGCAGGTCTCGCTGCGCCCGCGCGTGGTGACGCAGGCCATCGCCAAGGCGGTGTGGGCGACCTACCTCGAGGCCCCGTGCGCCACGCAGCCCTTGGGCGAGGCGGTGGCCCTCTACAAGGGCACGGTCGAGCCGCGCCACTCCGCCGTCCTGGAGGCGTTCCGGGCCCAGGATGGATGGCTGGCGGATGCCTGTCGCGTGCTGCATGGGCTGGCCTTCGACGACGAGCCGCTCTACCGGCGCGCAGCCGAGGCC
>JBJTIJ010000124.1:0-4257 GCA_046094945.1 Planctomycetia bacterium
GGCCTGGCGCAGCGCATCGTGGGCCTCGAGCAGCCCATCGACGAGCTGCTCATCACGCTCTTTGCCGGCGGCCACGCGCTGCTGGAGGGCGTGCCGGGCCTGGCCAAGACGCTGGTGCTCTCCTCGCTGGCCGAGCTGCTCGACCTCTCGTTCTCGCGCATCCAGTTCACGCCCGACCTGATGCCCTCGGACGTGACGGGCAGCGAGTACCTCGTGCAGGATCCCGCCACGGGCCAGCGCGAGTTCCGCTTCGCGCCCGGCCCGGTGTTCGCGCACGTGGTGCTGGCCGACGAGGTCAACCGCGCGCCGCCCAAGACGCAGGCCGCGCTCATGGAGGCCATGGAGGAGCGGCAGGTCACCAGCCTGGGCGTCTCGCGCCGGCTGGAGGAGCCCTTCGTGGTGCTCGCCACGCAGAACCCCATCGAGCAGGAGGGCACCTACCCGCTGCCGGCGGCCCAGCTCGACCGCTTCCTGTTCAAGGTGCACCTGGGCTACCCCTCCATCGCGCAGGAGGCGCAGATCGCGCGGCGGGCCAGCCGCCCGGCCGAGCGCCTGGTGCCGGTGCTGGACCGCGCGCGCTTCCTGGCGCTGCGCGACACGCTGCGCGCCAGCCCGGCGCCCGACGCCGTGGTGCGCTACGCCGTGGACCTGGTCTCGGCCACGCGCCCGCAGTCGGGCCGCGTGCCCGCGCGCGTGGCCGACTACGTGGAGTGGGGGGCGGGCCCGCGCGCGGCGCAGGCGCTGGTGAATGCGGCGCGCGCGCGGGCGGCGCTGGCCGGCCGCAGCCCCGCCAGCGTGGACGACGTGCGCGCCCTGGCCGCCCCCGTGCTGCGCCACCGGCTGGTGCTCTCCTACGCGGCGCAGGCCGACGGCGTGGACGCCGAGGGCGTGGTGAGCCGGCTGGTGGAGGACGTGCCCTGCCCGGGTCGCGCCCCCGCGCCGCCCCCGCCCGGCTGGCTGCGCCGGCTGTGGGACGCCCTGCGCCGCCCGGCACCGGCCTACGGGGCCGCCGCGCGCTGAGCGCCCGGCCTCCGGCGCCCGATCGGGTACGCTCCCGCGCAACCTGCACCGGGAGGCTCTGCATGCTCACCCTGCGCTCGCTGGCGCTGGCCTTGCTCGTGGCCGTGCTGCCCACGCCGTGGGCCTGTGCGCAGGACGAGGAAGAGCGCAAGCGCCTGCTGCCGCATGCCGACACGCAGGTGGCCCCGGCCCTGGAGGCCTACCGGCGCGACGCCGGCGGCGAGGACCTCGAGAAGCGCCTCCGCGCGCTGCGCGCGCTGGGCCGCTGGCGCCACAAGGAGGTGCTCAAGGAGCTCAAGCGCGTGCTGGGCAAGGAGCCCGACCTCGAGCTCAAGGCCGTGGCCGCCGAGGGCTTGGGCCACCAGTCGTGCTTCGCCGCCGAGGCGGGCCGCGCGCTGGCCGACTTCCTCGAGGCCCAGGAGGGGTGGGCCAGCCAGCCCGACCCGCAGTCGCCCGAGGCCCAGCAGCGCATGGCCTACGAGGCGCGCGTGCTGGTGGCCTGCTGGGGCAGCGTGGGCGCGCTGGGCTGGAAGGAGGCATGGAAGGAGTGGAAGGACTACATCGACCACGAGCACGACGACGTGGCCTCGGCGGCCATCACCGCCTTCGGGCGGCTCAAGGAGTACCGCGCGCTCCCCAGCCTGCTGGAGTGGTTCAACATCTACCCCGACGGCGTGTCGTGGGACGGCGGCAGCGTGCGCGTGGACACGGGCGCGGCCGGCGACAAGGACCAGAAGGCGGCGCAGGCCGCGTGGAAGGCCAAGTACGGTGGCCGCGCAAAGAAGGCCCGCCCGGCCGTGGTGGATGCCCTGCTGCGCGCCGTGCGCGACATCACCGGCCAGGAGTTCACCAAGCCGGCCCAGCTCAAGCAGTGGATGGACGAGAACAAGGCCCTGCTCAAGAAGCACGGCGCCTAGGCGCGGTCTGCTGCGGTGCGGCGCGGCCACGCGCGCACGCCGGCCGCACGCGCCCGCCAGGCGCGCAGCATGCGCGCGCTCAGCGCGCCAGGTCGCCGCAGGTGGCGTCGAGCAGTTCGAGCAGCGCGTCCACCTCGCGGCTGAGCGTGTCGGCCAGGCCCAGCAGGCGGATGGGGGCCACCTCGGCGTTCCAGCCGCAGCCCAGCAGCTTGAGGCCGCGCTTCCAGGCGGCGTGCACGAACTCGCTGCGGCGGTGCACGAGCAGGGCGTTCATCAGGCCGAAGCCGCGGTGGCCGGCCATCACGCGCGGGTGCTTCTCGCACAGGCGCGTGAGCCCGGCCTGCAGGCGCGCGCCCTTCAGCTCCTCGTTCTCGAGGTAGGAGAGCCCGGCGAAGGCCGGCTCGCGGTGCTCGAGCAGGGTGTCGAGCGTGGTCCAGGCGAAGGTGGTGTCCAGCAGGCGGCCGCTGCCCCACGTGTTGCTGTGCCAGCCCACGTGGCAGAGGCTGGAGAGGTGCGCGGGGGCCAGCGTGATGCCGATCACCATGCTCTTGGCGGTGGCCACCACGTCGGGGCGGATGCCCAGCCGCTCGGCCATCAGCAGGCGCCCGGTGCGCGCCACGCTCTGCACCTCGTCGAGCACCATGAGCGCGCCCGTCTCGTCGCACACCGCGCGCACGCGCTGGAAGAAGGCCGGGTCGCCGGGCACGTAGCCGCCCTCGCCCTGGAAGGGCTCGGCCACGAAGCCGGCCAGCAGGTCGCGCGGGATGCGGCGCTGCTCGAGCAGCACGCGCCTGAGCTCGCCGGGCACGGCCAGGATCTCGTGGATGCCGCGCGTGTCGAGCAGGCCGCGCAGCACGTCGCCGGGGGCGTTGTAGGGCACGTGGTGCACGTTCCACGCGCGCGGGTAGCCCAGCTTGTGCGCGCGCTTGCTGTGCGTGAGCGAGAGCGCGCCCAGCGTGCGCCCGTGGAAGGCCCCCTCGCAGGCCACCACCTGGAAGGGGTAGTCGCTGAACACCGGGTGGTCCTTCAGCGAGGGGTCGCGGTCGAAGTAGCCGATGGGGCGCGCGCCCAGCTCCTGCATCACGCGCTCGAGCGTGGCCAGCCCGTGGCGCTGCAGGAAGCGCTTGTAGGCCACCTCGTAGCACAGCTTGAGCGCGGCCTCGATGGCCTCGGCGCCGCTGCTGGAGAAGAAGGCACTCCAGCCCTGCGGCACGCTCCAGCGCGCCGACATCGCGCTGCCCCAGCGCGCGGCCAGGTCGGCCGGCGTCTTGACCAGCGCGGGGTCGCGCGCCACGAGGTAGTCGTCGGTGGCGATCTCGCGGCGCAGCAGGCAGTCGGAGGCCAGCAGGCCCTGCACCATGGCCTCGAAGCGCGGGTGGTGCTGGTCGAGCAACTTCTGCGCCACGCCCAGGTAGGCGTCGTAGTAGGTGCCCTGCGGGGCGGCCACCCACGGGCCGTGCGTGGGCCAGCCCAGCTCGACGACGGGGCCGTCGGCGTCCAGCGTGCTGGGCAGCAGCAGGTGCGCGTACTGCGCGCGCGCCTCGCCGGCGTGCGGGCCTTCCATGGGCGCGGAGAGCTGCACGCGCGCCGTGGCCCGGTTGAGGCGCTGGCCGCCCACCACCACGTCGGGCCAGCCAAGGCGCGCGGCCTCGCCGGCGTGGTCGTAGTCCTTCCCGGCGGCAGGCATGGTGCTCATGCCCCAAGTATGGCGCGTCCCGGCGCACCGTCACGCAAGAAGCGGCGCTGGGCCGCGGCGCGCTCAGCGCGCCAGCGGGTTGGGCTGCTGCTCGCTGCTGAAGAGCACGGCCGCCTTGCCGCGCACGACCACCTGCACCCAGCACTCGCCCTCGACCTCGACGTCCTCCTGGACGCTGGTGGCCCCGTCGAAGAGCACGGCCGAGACGCGCGTGGGGCCGGTCTTGGACGTCACGCTGGGGAGTACCACGGTGGGCAGGCCGGGCTGGAAGGCGATCTCGCCGTCCACCACCTTCTGGCCGCCCACGTAGACCAGCGCCGGCAGCGTGCCGCCCTGCGCGGCCAGGTCAGGTGCGGTGATCCACACGTGCACCGGCGTGTCGCGGTCCTCCAGCGAGTAGGTGCCGGCGCAGCCCGCGAGCAGCCCGGCGGCCAGCACCAGCCCCAGCAGCAGCAGCCCGCGCCGCCCCGGCATCCCGGGCCGCCCGCGCAGGGCCCGCCCGCGGCCGGCGGCGCGGGCGGCGCTGCGGCCGCGGAAGGGATTGCGGCGCGTGGAGGCGGCCTCGCTCATGCCGATGCAGCCACCCTACGGGAGCGGCCCACGCGCACCAAGCCCGGCCGGCGC
>JBJTIJ010000125.1:0-2632 GCA_046094945.1 Planctomycetia bacterium
GGGCACCGATCGCGCTGCCCGGCGAGGTGCGCGCCAGCTGGCGCGCCTGCTCCAGCGCCACGCGGGCCGCCTCGGCCTGCGCCCCGAACTCGGTCACCACCACCAGGCGCCCGCTCGCGCCCGGCAGGGCGTGCAGCACGCGCACCATGCCGGCGTCGTGCGGGTCCTCCACCGAGAGGCGCGCCGTGCCCTCGGCCGGCTGGAAGGCCAGCAGCGTGGGCGGGCGGGGGCCGTCGGCCTTGGGGTTGCCGGCCAGCGTCTTGCGCAGCTCGCCCTCGACCGCACCCGCGCCCAGCGACACGCCCCGGGCGTCCGTGGCCGTGAGCACGTTGAGCCCGCCGCCCAGGTGCGCGCGCGGCAGCTCGGCCAGCAGGCCGACGGCATCCGCGCCCGTGCACGTCACCTCGGCCACGAGGCCCTCCGGGCCCGCCGACCAGGTGACGCTGCCCTCCAGGCCGCCCGCAGTGCCCGCGAAGCGGCCCGCCACGCGCACGGCGTCGCCCTGACGGGCAGGCTCGCCCGAGGCGCTGAACACCAGCCGCTCGCTGCCCTTCCAGGCCGCCGCGGCCAGCGGGGCCGCCAGCAGCGTGCGGTTGACCTGCAGCGTGGCGCTGCCGTCGGCCTCCACCACCACGGAGGGCAGGCCCGGCACGTCCAGCGGGATCGTGCCCGGCAGGCCGGGCGTGGCGCGCACCGAGAGGTCGTCGAGCGCGAGCCGGCCGCCCACGGGGACCACCAGCTTGAGCGTCAGCGCTGTGGCCCACGAGGGGAAGGCCAGCGCGCGGTCCACGCTGCCCGAGGACCCCGTGCCCAGCACCTGCGCGTGCACCACGCCGGTGGCGCCCGCACTGCGGTCGGCATCGTTGCGCCACAGCGCCAGCAGCTCGCCCTGCCCGCGCAGGCGGGCCTTGACGCGCAGCTGGCGGCCGGCGCTGGCGAGGATCTCCTCGTCGTACACCACCTCGCCGGGGCGCGCGCCCTCGGCCTGCTCGTTGCGCGCCTCGAGCGCCGCGCCCTGCGGGCCCGTCACGCGGCCGGCCGACAGCGAGCCGCCGTCGGCCCACGACCAGGGCAGCTCGGGGCGCTCGAAGGAGCCGTTGCGCACCTGCTCGCCCGTCGGGCCCTGGGCGGCCCCGCCGGCCGTGTCGGCGCCCCGCATCAGGAAGAAGCCGCCGGCGCCCACCAGCGCGAGGAACACGACCGTGCTGATCGTGCCGCCGCGCGAGACCCGCGCCTTGCTCAGGTCGATGTCCCCCATCATCCCCCAGCCGTCCTCGTCCTCGATCGGGGCCAGCTCGGCCTCGACCTCCTTCATGGACGGGTCGCGGAAGATGAAGCGCGTGCCGCCCACGCGCAGGCGCATGCCATGGGCCAGCGGCGACTCGGTGGTGGTGTTGCCGTTGACCAGGATCCCGTTGGTCGAGCCCAGGTCACGGATCGTGTAGCCGTTGAGGTCCTTGACGATCTCGGCGTGGTGGCCCGAGGCCATGCGGTCCTCGAGCACGATGCTGTTGCCCGGCCGGCGGCCCAGCGTGGTGCGCGGGCCGCTGAGCAGCACGCGCTGGCCCTTGCGCGAGCCGTCGGCGTACTCCAGCAGGCACACGCCCTGCTTGCCGGCCGCGGAGAGGCGCGCCTCCTCCTCGGGGTCCTCGAAGCGGATCGAGACCTTGCCCACCTCCACCGTGTCACCGCTGGCGAGCACCCGGGCATCTACGGGCGCGCCATTGACGCGCGTCTTGTTGGTGGCACCCAGGTCGGCCACCTCCCAGCCGCCCCCCTGCGCCGGGCGCACCTCGCAGTGCTTGCGCGAGGCCCCCTTGCCGTCCGGCAGGGGCACCCCGCTGCTGGGGTCGCGGCCGATGATCAGGCTCGCGCCCGCGGCCAGGTCGTACGTCTTCTTCTCGCCATCGAGGTCGACGATCAGCCGCGCCATAGCCTTGCTGCTCCTTGGCCCCGGGAAGCCCGTGCCCCGGACACGCACGCCCGGGCAGCCCCGGGGGAGGCTGGGAGAGGCGGCCCGACCGTGGCACGGGAAGGCGCGCAACCTACCGCCACGCAGCGACGGTTTGCAACGCCCATTCCAGCGCTTGGGGCCCTGCAGGCCGCCTCCGACGCGGCCTTGCGGCCACGCGGGGTCCGGGGTCGCCGGGCAGGTGGAAGGTGAGTTGACACCAGATGGTAACAAGGTTACTGGCGCCGGACGAGATCTTGGTCCCGGCGCCTGACGCGGGCCGCGACGTGCGGCGGGACGGTCGCAGGGCAGACGGCAGGCCTCGCGCGGCGCGCGGCACCCCAGGATCCGTCGGGACCTGGCCCCTGTGCGCCCGACAGGGCGCTGCGCGCGCTAGGCTTCGCTGCGCGGTGGCTGCTCGACGTCCATGCCGTAGCGCTCGAGCTTCTTGCGCAGGCCCAGGCGCGAGAGGCCCAGTTCCTGCGCGGCGCGGCTCTTGTTCCAGCCCAGACGCTGCAGCGTGCCGCGCAGCACGCGCCGCTCGAGATCTTCCACCAGGCCCTTGAGGCCCTGCTCGGGCAGCGGGCCCTTGGGGTCGGGCGGCCGGTAGGCCAGCAGGCGCGAGCTCAGGTGCTCAGGCCCGATCACGCCGCCACTCTCGAGGGCCAGCAGGCGCTGCAC
>JBJTIJ010000126.1:0-4654 GCA_046094945.1 Planctomycetia bacterium
CCTTCGTGTTCACGCTGCAGGCCACCGACCCCCTCGAGGTGGACCGCTGGCTGGATGGCGAGGGCACGGCCGACGAGCGGGCCGCGCGCGCCCGCGACGTGGCGGCCGACCCGGCGCTGGCGGCACGGCTGGAGGCCCGCGCGGCCTTCCTGCACGCGCTGGCCCTGGGCCGGCAGGGCGCCCCGGCACTGCCCGAGGCCACGCGCGAGCGCGTGCTGGCGGCGCTGGCGCAGCCGACGGCCGCTGCCCCGGCGCGCCTGCGCCTGCTGGGCCGCGCACGCGGCTGGCTGGCCGCCGCGGCCGCCGTGCTGGTGGCGCTGGGCGCCTGGGCCGGCTGGCATGGCTCGCGCGCCGAGGCCGTGCCCACGCCCGCGCAGCTGGCCGTGCGCCTGCTGGACTGGACGCCGGCCACCTCCGAGGGCGTGGCCGGCTGCGCCGACGCCAGCCCCTCGCCGCAGACCTTCGTGCTGGTGCAGGACGGCGAGCTCGAGATCCGGGCCTGCGAGGAGCCGGGCCAGGCCCCGGGCGTATCGCGCGCGCTGCTGCGCCGCCCCGAGGAGCTGCCCGCCGTGGGCTTCGTGGCCGTGCCCGCGCCCGGCGCGCGCCCCGGCAGCGAGATCGGCATCACCGAGATGGGCCAGGACGGCGTGGTGGTCTTCGACGTCTCCGACCACGGCAAGCGCGTCTACCTCGCGGTGGACGGCGCGGCCCTGCGCGCGCGCCACCCCGGGCGCGGCGATGCGTGGACCTGCGCCGCCTGCCACGGGCCGGCGCGCCAGGCACTTCCCAACCCGCACCGCATCGTGCTGCGGCGCGCGCCCTGAACCGGCGCGCCGCCGGCCCGCCGCGCGCGCGGGCCCGGCAGGCACGCCCCCGCACGCCATCCCCGGAGGCGGCATGCCCCGAGACGGCATGCCCCGAGACGGCCTGCCACGGGCCAGCACGCCACCGGCCGAGATGCCCCGGGACACGCTGCCCCGCACGCCGCATGCGCCCGGCCCGGGCGTAGCATCGCGGCATGGCGCGCACGCATCGTCCCGCCGGCACCTCGTGGGCTGCGTGGGCCGCGTGGTCGGTGATGCTGGTGGGACTGGGCGTGGCCGCCCTGGCCATGCTGGGCGTGCTGGGCAGCGGCGCGCCCGCACCGGACGCCGACCTGCACGGGAACCCGCACCTCGTGGGGCCGCGCACGCCACCGGCGCATGCGCCCGCGGCCGGCGCACACGCGACGGGCGGCGCCCCCGGCGAGGCCGGCCGCGAGCCCGACGCGCCCGCCGACGACCCGAACTGGCCCTCGCGCATCTTCGTGGTGCCGGCCGGCACGGGCCCCGTCACGGGCGCCGAGCTGCTGGCAGCGCTGGAGGCCAGCGGCTCGTGGCGCTTCACGGCCGGCGAGGCGGCGCTGCTCGAGGAGGTGCGCGCGCACGCCTTCGAGCAGGCCGAGCGCGGCAGCGAGCAGCCCTACGCGGCGCTGGCCGGCTGGCTCAAGGACGCCGGCTACCTGCTGGAGCAGGCCTGGCCGCAACTGCGCATCGTGCGCCGCCCCGACGGGCCGGCCGCCGCGCGCTAGCGCGCCGCGTTGAGCACGTTGGTGCGCCGCAGCGTGGTCACCAGCACGCGCGTGCTGGTGCCCGTGGGCGTGAAGCTGGCCTCGCGCAGCGTCTTGTCGTTCTCGTTGCTGGTGGTGGTGTAGGGCGTGAAGGCGTAGTAGAGGCGCAGGCTGGCCGAGCCGAAGGCGAAGGCATCCGACACGCGCCCGTTGCTGCCCTCCACGGCGCGCCGCACCAGCGTGCCCACCTGCGCCCCGGTGAGCGGGTCGAGGTTGATGCCCGAGACCATGTGCAGCTGCTCGTAGGACGGCGAGCAGTTGCCCGTGCCGAAGGTGTCGAAGACGTAGGCGATGTCGGTGCCGCTGCCCGCGGGCTCCAGGAAGTGCATGCGCCGCACGTTGGTGTCCATGTTGTGCGCGCTGATGCGCACGATGGGCCCGCCCACGTCGGCGTGGAAGGCCTCGACCTCGCCGCCATACGCTGCGTAGTCGTACGAGTAGGTCGCGTTGATCGGGCCGCCGTAGGTGCTGGAGCCCGTGCCGACCGCCGGCCCGCTGCCCTGGTACTGGCTGCCGAAGAACACCCAGCCGTTGCTGCGCGGCATCACCTGCAGCGAGCAGCCGTGCTTGCGGTAGGCCGGGTAGTCGGTCAGCGACAGGCCGTAGGAGGCGTAGTAGCTGTAGGTGCCGCCGATGAACCCGCGGCGCGCCGGCCAGGTGCTCGACGAGAAGCCGCGGAAGTCGGGGCGCCCGTTGATGGACTGGCCCGTGTTCGTGCTGCGGATGTTGACGCCCACGAGGTTGTAGTCCGGGCCGGAGGGCTGCAGCGCCCCCTTGTTCACCACGTACATGAACTCGCGGTTGCGCGACAGGAAGCCGCCGTAGGGCTTGATGACGCCCGCCACGCCCGAGTAGGCCAGCGCGGGCAGCGCCGGCGCATAGGGTGCTGCCGTGCTGTAGCTGGCCACGCCCGCCGCGCTGCCGCCGTCGCCGGCCGACAGCAGGCTGGTCACCGCCAGCCCGGTGATGGAGGTGGCCGTGGAGAGGTCCACGCCGTAGAGCGTGCCCGAGAGCATGTTCGAGTACTGGCTGGCTGCCGCGGTGCCGGCCGCGTCGTAGCACGAGAAGCCGCCCCAGAACACCAGTCCCGCGCTGTCCTTGGTGAAGGTGAGGCAGCCGAAGCGCCACTTGGCGCCGGCGGCCGCCGAGAAGGTGAAGCTGGTGCCGTCGCCCGTGACGGGCAGCTCAGTCCACGTGACGCCGTCGCTGCTGCGCCAGGCGATCACGTCCTCGCGCGCCGTGGGCCACGAGGTGGTGGGCGACGAGAGCGTGGGCGTGCCGGCGAAGCGGTTGGCCACCACGGCCACCTTGCGGCCGTCGTCGGCGATCTCCAGCTGCGGCGTGGGCCCGCCGTAGCGGTGCCAGTTCTCGTAGGTGTTGATGCTCGAGCCGCGGGCCAGCGTGTAGCCGCGCGCGGCCCCGCCCGTCACGTGCAGCGGCAGGCTGCTCAGGCGCCTGGCGCCCGCCCCCTGCCGGTCCACCCACACGTGCCAGGCCTGGTTGTCCACGTTGGCCAGCGGCTGGTCGGGCATGGCCAGGATGGCCACCGAGCTGCCGTCGGCGCTGACGCGGAAGGGCATGGGCGCCAGGCTGTTCTCCAGCAGGTTCATGCCGTCCATGTGCATCACGCCGCCGTGGGCGTAGCCCGACACCAGCGGCGTGCTGTAGAGCTGGAAGCGCGCCTGCAGCGGGCTGCCTGCCGTGTTGGTCCAGGCCGTCTCCAGTGCGCTGGCCTTGGGGCACAGCGTGGCCGTGCCGGTGCTGCCCGCCACCACGGCCCCGGTGCTGGCACTGGCCAGCTGGAAGCGGTAGATCCAGTGCTCGCGCGAGCAGGACTGCGTGGTGAGCGTGCCGTTGCGGTTGCCGCAGATCCAGTAGGCGTGCGAGTTCGTCAGCACCATGCTGGGCGCGTAGAGGAAGGCGCCCTGCGCCGTGCTGCCGTCGGAGCCGCTGCCCACCAGCGTCCACGTCTGGCCGCCGAAGGCCTTCTCGCCGCACAGGCTGAAGATCACCACCTTGGTGCTGGCCGCGCCCTCGTTGAAGTCGGTCTCCAGCGTCTTGACCTTCACCGCGGCGAAGCGCCCGTCGGGGCTCACGGCCAGGTGCGGGATGCGCGCCTGCGAGCGCCCGTTGGCGGAATGGGCCTCGGTGACGCCATCGCCGAAGCCGGTGTAGGTGGCGCCGCCCACGGCCAGCGTCTTGCGGAAGGCGAAGGGCACGTAGATCGAGCTGTCGTGGCGCACGATGAACACGCCGAAGTAGGTGGCGTTGTTGAACGGGTAGAGCTTGCCGCCGTCGGTGTAGATGCCCGACGCAGGCGCATGGCTGACCGCCGAGAACAGGCCGGCGCGGTAGGCCGGCAGCGCCCCCGCGGTGGCGCCCGGCTGGCGGCTGTAGTCGCTGGTGCTCGAGTTGTCGTTCTCGCCCCAGACGGGCTGGTCGAATCCGTTGCGGTCGGCGTGCAGGCCCGAGCGGGCCCCCAGCGGGTTGAGGTTGTGCACGTCGTTCCACCAGCCGGCAGGGTTCACGCAGGCCCGCATGAGGTCGATGCTGCTGAGCAGCGTGTGCAGGCCGGTGCTGGTGGTGAGGCCCGTGGCCGGCGGCACCGCGTGGGTGGCCGCGAGGTCGCCCAGCTCGAGGTTGCGCACCACCACCGGGGCACTGGCGAAGGGCAGGCAGATGCGCACCGTCTGGGCGTTGTCGTTGAGCGTGTGGTAGGGCTGCGAGCTGTTGAGCGCCGAGGAGGCGCTCGACTCGGTGATCACCACCTTGTCGGGCCCCACGCTGAAGCTCACGCGCTGCGTGGCGCTGTGGCGCGCCTGCGTGGGCAGCTGCTGGTCGGTGACGGTGAGCTCGAGCGCCTGCGGACCCTGGCGCACCAGCTGCGCGGCGTTGTCCACGCGCCACAGCCCGCGCCAGCCGTCCAGCGCCATGCCCGGCGGCAGCGTGCCGAAGGCATCGCCGTCGCCGGCCGGGGGGGGGTTCACGCTGGCCGGGAGGAGGGCGAGGCTGCTGTGCAGGGGGTGCAGGCCGGGGGGGGTGGTG
>JBJTIJ010000127.1:0-7696 GCA_046094945.1 Planctomycetia bacterium
GGGCGGGACGGCGGCGGGTCGAACCAGCCGCGCAGGTCGGTGCCGCGCTTCTTGAGGTCCTTGAGCTGGCGCTCCTTCTGGCGCTGCATGGCGCCCACGCCCATGCGCTGCATGAAGCCGCCCTGCTGCTTGAGCAGGCGCATCTGCTGCTGCATCTGCTTGTGGGCCTTGAGCACCTCGCCCACCGTGGCCGGCGTGGTGCCCGAGCCGCGGGCCACGCGGTTGCGCCGCTGGCCGTTGAGCAGGGCCGGGTCGCGCCGCTCGGAGGGCGTCATGCTGGCGATGGCCGCGCACCAGCGCGTGAGCTGGCGGTCGTCGAGCATGGCCAGCTGGTCCTGCGTGATGGCCGCGCCGCCGGGCAGCTTCTTGAGGATCTCGCGCATGGGCCCCAGGCGCTGCACCTGCTCGAGGGTGCTGCGCAGGTCGTCGAGCGTGAAGGTGTCCAGGAACAGCTTCTCGGCCGCCTCCTGCGCCTTCTCCTGGTCGACCTTCTCCTGCGCCTCCTCCACCAGCCCCACCACGTCGCCCATGCCCAGGATGCGCTGGGCCATGCGCTTGGGGTCGAAGGCCTCCAGCGCCTCCACCTTCTCGCCCACGCCCACGAAGCGCACCGGGCGGCCGGTCACCTCGCGCACGGCCAGCACGGCACCGCCGCGCGAGTCGCCGTCGGCCTTGGTGAGCACGAAGCCGGTGACGTCGAGCCGCTGGTGGAACTCCTGCGCGCTGCGCACGGCGTCCTGGCCCAGCATGGCGTCCACCACCAGCCAGATCTCGTGCGGCTGCGCCATGTCGCGCACGTCGCACAGCTCGTCCATCAGCTCGCGGTCGACGTGCAGGCGGCCGGCGGTGTCCAGCAGCACCACGTCGCGGCCCAGCTCGACGGCCTTCTCCACCGCGCGCCGGCAGATCTTGGGCGGGCGGCCGCCCTCCTCGGCGTACACGGGCAGGTCCAGCTGGCGGCCCAGCACCTTGAGCTGCTCGATGGCCGCCGGGCGCTGCACGTCCGCCGCCACCAGCAGCGGGCGCTTGCCCTCCTTCTTGGCCAGGTAGCGCGCGATCTTGGCGCAGGTGGTGGTCTTGCCGGTGCCCTGCAGGCCCACCAGCATGATCACGGTGGGCCCGCGGTCGCTCCAGCGCATGCGCGGCGCCTCGCCGCCCAGCAGCGCCTCGAGCTCCTGGCTGACCACGCCGATGAACTGTTGCGCCGGCGAGACGCCCTTGAGCGTCTCGGCGCCCAGTGCCTTCTCCCGCACGCGGGCCACGAAGCCGTCCACCACCTTGAGGTTGACGTCCGCCTCCAGCAGGGCCTCGCGGACCTCCTGGATGCCCTCCTCGATGTTCTTCTCGGTGAGCCGCGCATTGCGGGACAGCCCGGAGAAGAGCCGGGTGAAGCGCTGGGCCAGCTGGTCGAACACGCGCGGGAGGAACCTCGTGCACAGGGACCCGGCCCGCAGGCCCCGGCGGGGCGCGGAGGCGGGAAAGGCGTCGAATGGCGCATTCAAGCAGCCCCGGCAGGCCCTGCCGCGGAAACACGGGGGAGGCCGGCTGACACAGGGAGGGCGCCGCCGACCGGCAGCGGCCCGGGCCCGCACATGGGCCGGCCCCCGCCGGGCCCGCACGTAGGCCTGCCCAGGCCGGGCCCGGCCGGGCCGCCGCGGCTAGCCCTCGCCGGCCCCCGCGCCGCGCTCGCCGCCCGCACGGCGGATGCGCCCGCCCAGCGCCTCGATCTTGGCCTCGATGCGCTCGTAGCCACGGTCGATGTGGTAGACGCGGTCCACCTCGGTGGTGCCGCGCGCGGCCAGGCCAGCCACCACCAGCGCGGCCGAGGCGCGCAGGTCGGAGGCCATCACGGGGCAGCCCGAGAGGTGGTCCACGCCCTCCACGATGGCCGTGGGCCCCTCCTTGCGGATGCGCGCGCCCATGCGCTGCAGCTCGGCCACGTGGATGAAGCGCTCGGGGTAGATCTTCTCGGTCACGAACGAGTTGCCGTCGGCCACCGTCAGCAGCGCCATGAACTGCGCCTGCAGGTCGGTGGGGAAGCCGGGGTAGGGCAGCGTCACGACGTCGGCCGGCCGCGGGCGCGCGTAGCCCTCCACCGTGAGCGCGCCGCCGGGCCCGCGCAGCACGCGCACGCCCATGCGCTCGAGCAGCGCCAGCGGCGCCGAGAGGTGGCGCGGCTCGGCGCCCAGCACGGTCACGCGCCCGTGCGTCATCGCGCCCGCCACCAGCAGCGTGCCCGCCTCGATGCGGTCGGGGATCACGCGGTAGGTGGTGCCGCGCAGGCGCTCGACGCCCGTGACCACCAGCGTGGGGCCGCCGATGCCCTCGATGCGCGCGCCCATGGCCACGAGGAAGCGGCACAGGTCCTGCACCTCGGGCTCGCAGGCCACCGACTGCAGCACGGTGGTGCCGCGCGCCAGCACCGCGGCGCACAGCACGTTGCCCGTGCCCGTCACCGTCGGGCCGTAGGGCCCGCCCAGGTAGATCTCGCGGTCGCCGCCCATCTGCCGGCCGTCGGCCAGGATGTAGCCGGCCTCCACGCGCAGGTCGGCGCCCAGCGCCGAGAGGCCGGCCACGTGCAGGTCCACCGGCCGCGGCCCGATCACGCAGCCGCCCGGGAACGACACCTCGGCGCGCCGCCGCCGGCCCAGCAGCGGGCCCAGCACGCAGATGCTGGCGCGCATGGTCTTGACCAGCTCGTAGGGCGCGCGGCAGGCGCCCTCGTCGTGCACCTCGGTCTCCACCGTGCCGTCGGGGGAGCGCTCGGCGCGCAGGCCCAGCGTGCGCAGGATGCGCAGCATGGTGTCGATGTCGCGCAGGTCGGGCACGCCCTCGATGCGGCAGGGCCCGTCGGCCAGCAGCGTGGCGGCCAGCAGCGGCAGCGCGCTGTTCTTGGCGCCCGAGACGCGCACCTCGCCGCGCAGGGGCACGCCGCCCTCGATGAGGAAGCGATCCATGCCGCCTAAGATGCGCGAAGGGGGCGACGGCGACGGGCCGGGGCGCGGCCGGCACGCCCGGGGCGGGCCTCGCCCGCGCGGCGCGCGGGGCCGCGCCGCCGCGCCTGCCGCCGCGGCCGCGCCGCGCCCGCAGCGGCGCTGCGCGCCCACCCCCCCCATCGGGCCCTGCGGCATGGGTTTGGCCCGGCGCCGCCGCCACTATCCTCCCGGACTCACCTGGCCCCGGGAGCCCACCGCCATGGCACCTGCCTCCACGCCGGTCACCGACGCGCAGCAGTTCCTCGACCGCCTCGCCTTCGGCAGCGAGGACCTGCGCTCCGCCAAGGACGCCGTGCGCACCTCGCGCGAGTTCCGGCGCGTGCTCGAGACGGCGCTGCGCGCGCTGCCCGAGGGCGCCGGCGGCAGCACCTCGCTCAAGCGCGCCACGGCGCTCTACCTGCTCAGCCGCCCGGAGGCCGCCGCCCCCGAGGCGCAGAAGGCGGGCGACACGCCGCAGGCGCAGCTGGTGAAGGCGCGCGTGGCCCTCGAGAACGGCGAGCCGGGCGAGGCCGCCCGCGTGCTGGCCACGCTGGTGGGCAGCGAGGTGGACGGGCCCAGCCTGCTGGCCGACCTGGCCACCGCGGCGGCCCTCAGCGGCGACAGCAGCCTGGCCCAGAAGGCGGCCAGCAAGATCCCGGCCGGCGCCGATGCGCTCTACGCGCAGGGCATCGCGCTGGAGAGCGAGGGCGAGTACGCCGAGGCCAAGGAGCGCTACGAGGCCGCGCTGGCCAAGGACGCCCAGCACGTGCGCGCGCTGTTCCGCCTGGCCCTGCGACTGGACCTCGAGGGCGAGGACGCCAAGGCGCTCGAGGCCTACACGCGCCTGATGGCCCTGCCGGCCGCGCCGGCCAACGCCTTCCTCAACGCGGGCCTGCTGCTCGAGGACGCCGGCCGCTTCAGCGAGGCCGAGGCCTGCTACCAGCGCGTGCTGAAGTCCGACCCCAACCACGTGCGCGCCAGGCTGGGCCTGCGCGACTGCCGCGCCTCGCTCAACATGCACTTCGACGAGGACAGCGAGCGCCGCGAGGACCGCGTCAAGCAGGTGCTGCGCACGCCCATCAGCGAGTTCGAGCTCAGCGTGCGCTCGCGCAACTGCCTGGCCAAGATGAACATCGAGACGCTGGGCGACCTGGTGCGCAAGAGCGAGGCCGAGCTGCTGGCCTACAAGAACTTCGGCGAGACCTCGCTGCAGGAGATCAAGGACATCCTGGCGCAGAAGAAGCTGCGGCTGGGCATGCAGGTCGAGGACGACACCGACGGGCTGGACCTGGGCACCAAGCCGGCCAGCGACGAGGACGTCAGCGCGCTCTTCGGCGGCCCGGACGACGAGGACGAGGACGACGACGAGGTGGGCGGCGACCCGCGCAACGACAGCATCGACGCGCTGGGCCTCTCCATCCGCACGCGCCGCGCCGTCGAGGCGCTGGGCATCCGCACCGTGGGCGAGCTCACCGAGCGCAGCGAGGCCGAGCTGCGCGAGGCCAAGAACTTCGGCGGCACCTGCGCCATGGAAGTGCGCAAGAAGCTCGAGGAGCTGGGCCTGTCGCTGCGCGCCTAGCGCGCCGGGCGGGCCGGGGCCGGGTCAGTCCAGCGGGCTGGTGAACAGCACCGCGGGCTTCTTCTTGTTCTCGTCGTGCAGCTGGAGCCACGCCTCGAGCGTGCCCACGCGCTGGCCGGTGAGTGCGTTGAGCGCCGGCAGGGCCTTGGGCTCCAGCGCCTTCCAGCGCGGGCTGGGCCCGCTGGGGTTCTTGCCGCCCTGGCCGCCCCCGCTGCTGGGCATCTGCAGGCGCAGCACCTTCACCAGGCCCTCCAGGATGGCCACGCGCTGCTTGCTGCGCTCGTAGCCGCCCAGCGCCTCGAAGGCACCCGCCGCCACCTGCGGGTCCTTGGCCTTCTCCAGCAATCCCTGCAGCGTGCCGATGGCTGCGTCCGGGGCCAGCGAGCGCACGGCCTGCAGCGCCCGCATGGCCAGCGCCCCGGCCGCCTCGTCCTTGGCGTCGGGCAGCAGGGCCTTGAGGCCGGCCTTCCACGCGGCCTCGCCGTCCTTGGTGGCCACGGCCGCGGCCAGCGCCGCCTGCTGCACGGGCTCCTCGCGCGCCTTGAAGGCGTGGCCCAGCTGCGTGGCCAGCAGCTTGCGGTCGGCCTCGCTGGCCTCGGGCCACAGCTCGCCCAGCCGCGCCAGGTGCCCCGCCCACGCGCCGGCATCGCGCGACTCGCGCGCGAGGTCCATGGCGGCCGAGAGCTGCGCGGCCGGGGTGGCCGCCGAGGGCTCCTCGGCGCGGGCCGCCGCGGGCACGAGGGCCAGCAGCAGCAGCGCCCGCGCGGCCCAGGCGCGCGAGGCCGCCCGCGGGGCCGCGCGCAGGGATGCGGGCGCGCGCGCACGCCCGGGGACATGGACCGCGGCCTGCAGGGTGCGGGCGGGCATCGGGAGCCTCCACGGGACGTCCCGACCCTAGCGCGCCCGGGGGCCGGCGCCAGCGTGGCCTGAGCCGACGCGTGCCGGGCCGGGCCGGCGCAGGGAGGCCAGGCCAGCAGGCCAGCGAGCGTGCCGCGGGCGAGCGGGCCAGCGGGGCCCTAGCCCCGCAGGGCGCGCCGCACCAGCTCGGCCACCGCCATGCCGCGCGCCGCCGTGCCCAGCGCCTCCAGGCGCCGGCCGGCCTCCGCCGGCTCCAGGCCCAGCGCCACCAGCGCGCGCAGGGCATCGCCCGCCACGCCCTGCGGCGCCGCCGCCGGCGCCTCGCCGGCCCCGGCCGCCCAGCGCTCCTTGAGGTCGAGCACCACGCGCTCGGCCGTCTTCTTGCCCACGCCCTTGACCCGCACCAGGGCGCGCACGTCGCCCGTGCGCACGGCCTCCACCAGCGCCTCGTGGCCCAGCCCCGAGAGCAGCACCAGCGCCAGCGCCGGGCCCACGCCGCCCACCCGCAGCAGGTCGCGGAAGGCCTCGCGCTCGCGGGCCGTGGCGAAGCCATAGAGGCGCCACTCGTCCTCGCGCACCACGAGGTGCAGCAGCAGGTGCGCCTCGCCGCCCACGGCCGGCAGGGCATCGAAGGTGGAGAGCGGCACGTGCAGCAGGTAGCCGAGGCCTGCCGCCTCCACCACCACGCGGGCAGGCTCCCGCACGAGCACGCGACCGTGGATCGAGTCGAACACGTCCGGAGTATACTTGCGCGCCCCCCCTCCTGAGGCGCCGCCATGGCTGCACGCACGCTCGTCTCGGACCTCGCCCAGCACGTCGGCCAGGAGGTCGTGGTGCAGGGCTGGGTGCGCAACCGCCGCACGGCTGGCAAGCTGGTCTTCGTCGAGGTGCGCGACGGCAGCGGCGTGGTGCAGGTGGTCGTCAAGGCCGGCCAGGCCGACCCGGCCGCGCTGGAGGCGGCGGCGCAGGTGCCGCAGGAGAGCACCGTCGAGGTGCGCGGCAGCGTGCGCGCCGACGCGCGGCAGGCCGGCGGCGTCGAGCTGGCGGCCAGCGCCTTCCAGGTGCTGGCCGCCTGCCAGGGCGAGTGGCCGCGGGGCAAGAAGGACCACGGCATCGCCTTCCTGATGGACAACCGGCACCTGTGGCTGCGCAGCAGCCGGCCCAGCGCCGTGCTGCGCATCCGCGCCGAGGTCGAGCGCGCCTGCCGCGAGCACCTCGACGCACAGGGCTTCACCGCGGTGGACGCGCCCATCTTCAACGGTGCGGCTGCCGAGGGCACGGCCACGCTGTTCCCGGTCGAGTACTTCGGCGAGAAGGTCTACCTGTCGCAGACCGGCCAGCTGTACATGGAGGCGGCGGCGCAGGCGCTGGGCAAGGTCTACTGCTTCGGGCCCACCTTCCGGGCCGAGAAGAGCAAGACACGCCGCCACCTCACCGAGTTCTGGATGCTGGAGCCCGAGGCGGCCTTCTGGCACCTGCAGGACGTGATGGACCTCATGCAGGGCCTCATCGGCCACGTGCTCACGCGCGTGCTCGAGCGCCGGCGCGAGGATCTCAAGGTGCTCGAGCGCGACGTGGCGCGGCTGGAGGCCGCGCTGCCGCCCTTCCCCATCGTGTCCTACGACGAGGCGCTCAAGCGGCTCGAGGGCACGCCGGCGTCGATCCCGTGGGGCGAGGACTTCGGCGCGCCGCAGGAAGACGCGCTCAGCACCCAGTTCGGCAAGCCCATCCTCGTGCACCGCTTCCCCACCAAGATCAAGGCCTTCTACATGCAGCGCGACCCCGCGCGGCCCGAGGTGGTGCTGGGCTGCGACCTGATCGCGCCCGAGGGCTACGGCGAGATCATCGGCGGCGGCGAGCGCTGCCCCGACATCGCCTGGCTCGAGCACAAGATCGCCGAGGAGAAGCTGCCGCGCGAGGCCTACGAGTGGTACCTCGACCTGCGCCGCTACGGGGCCTGCCCCAGCGCCGGCTTCGGCATGGGCCTGGAGCGCGTGGTGGCCTGGGTGTGCGGCCTCGACCACGTGCGCGAGGCCGCCCCCTTCGCCCGCACCATGGGCCGCGTCTACCCGTGAGCGGCGGCCCCGCGCCCGCGCAGGCCGCGCCGCCCACGCTGGCCCCGGCAACCCCGGCAACCCCGGCGACCCGGGCGGCCCGTGCGGCCCGGCGGCTGTGGCTGCAGGGCCGGATCCCGGTGATCCCGGCGCCGCCGGCCGGCGTTGCCCTAGCCGCAGCCTGCTGTAAGCGACCGTGACCTGCCCCGCACCCACATCCCCCACCGACC
>JBJTIJ010000128.1:0-9468 GCA_046094945.1 Planctomycetia bacterium
GGCAATGGCTGCTCGCGCCTGCTGGAGGTGGCCGCGCCCTGCACCCTCGCAGCGCTGCTGGCCGCCCTGCCCCCGGCGAGCGCCGTGCTGCTGGACCCCGACCCCGCCGCGCCACCCCTGCTGGCGGGCCTGCCGGCCGCGGGCGAGCTGCCCTGGCTGCTGGTGGGGCCCGAGGGCGGCTTCGTGGCCGCCGAGCTGGCGGCGGCTGCGCGGGCGGGCGTCGCCGTCGCCCGGCTGGGCAGCACGGCCCTGCGCGTCGAGCAGGCCGCGCTGGCAGCCGCTGCGCAGGCGCTGGGCATGGCCCAGGCCAGCGGCGTAGCGGGTCGGTGACGGCCGGCGGGGTCGGGGTCCAGCAGCACGGCGCTCGCCGGGGGCAGGGCGGCCAGCAGCGCTGCGAGGGTGCAGGGCGCGGCCACCTCCAGCAGGCGCGAGCAGCCATTGCCCTTGGCCGCCTCGCGCGCGATGCGCTGCCAGCGCTCGGCCCGGCGCGCCGGCAGGTCGGCCCGGCCGGAGGGCGTGCGCTCGCAGCAGAGCGGCACCCAGCGCGCCACGCCCAGCCAGGCCAGCCCCTCGACGAGCACATCGGCACGCGCGGGCTCGGGGATGGAGGCGGCCAGCACCAGCGCGCGCGCCGGCTGGCGATCGGCTGCTGCGCCCAGCACCTCGAGCCGCGCGCGTCGCGCGTCGGCCTCCAGCAGGCGCGCGCGGCGCGTGAGGCCCTGCCCGTCGAAGAGCACCACGTCGGCCCCGGCCGGCACGCGACGCACGCGCACGAGGTGCGCCGACTCCTCCGCGTCGAGCGTGACCTCGCCACGCTCCGGCAGGCTCGCGCACCAGGCGCGCTCGGGCCCGCTGCCGCGCGTGGCGCCGGCGGTGGCCATCAGCGCGGCTGTTCCGGGGCAGCCAGCGCCTCGAGGGCTGCGCGCCGGCGACGGGCCATCTCCAGGCGGCTGGGATCGGGGCTGGGCGCGGCGCCGGCGCGGTCCAGGTAGCGCGCGTAGGCGCGCAACGCGGCCTCGCGGCACTCCTCGTGGCCCCCGCGACGGAACAGGGCCTCGTTGAGCAGGGCGCGGTAGAGGTGCCGCGGCGGGAACTGGTCGGCCCGGTCGAGCGCATCGAGCGCCTGCAGCCGCTCGAAGGCGCGGTTGGTGACGTTGCGCCGCTCCTCGTCGGGCAGGTTGCCCGCCGCCAGCCGCTCGTAGGCCGCCACGACAAGGTAGAACGACGCCTTGCGGTGCTCGGGATCGAGCGCCAGCGCGCGCTCGGCCATCAAGTAGGCATCCACGGCCTCGCCCACCTCGAGGTGCCCGGCGGCCCGCGCCGCCGCATCCATCGCCTCGCGCGCCCGGCGCGCCTGCTCCTCGGGCGTGGCCATGGTCAGGCCGGCCAGCAGGGCGCGCGCCTGCGCCGCGTGCTCGGCCTCGGGGTCGAGCCGCACGCTGGACTGCAGGTCGCCGATGGCCTGCGCGCGCAGCGCATCGCGTCGCTGCTCCACGTCGGCCGTCGCCTTGGCGTGCGCATCGCGGCGCGCCTGCTGCGCCTCGGGCGCCAGCGCCGCGAAGGCCTTGGCATCGGCCTCCCACGGCGGCGGCGGCAGCCGCACCATGCGCACGCCCACCGCAGCCGGCATGCCGCGCTGGTAGTAGGCGCGCGCCAGCAGGCGGTCCACCGCGATGCTGCCGGGGTCGAGTTCCTTGGCCTTCATCAGCACCCCGATGGCTCGGGCAGCATCGCGCTGTCCCTTGGCGTCGGGCAGCTCCAGCCACACCCTCCCCTCCAGCAGCCAGGCCGCCGGCAGGGCCGGGTCCACCTCGCGCGCGGCGGCCACGGCGCGCAGCGCGGCCTCGCGGTCGCCCGCCTCCAGCGCCTGCTCGCCCAGCGCAGCATGCAGGCCGGCCAGCTCGCGCGCCGCCGGGCCGCCGGGCAGGTTCTCCGCCTGGCGCGCGCGCACGGCCCACGCCAGCGCGCCCTTCATGTCGCCAGCAATGCGCCGCGCACCGGCAGCGTCGAGCGCAGTGCGCGGGTCGCGCGGGTCGAGCGCCAGCGCCGCCTGCAGCGAGCCCAGCGCCTCCTCCACGAGGCTGGGCTCGCGCAGCACCAGGTACTGGTTGAGGTAGACGGCCGCCTGGCCGCGCAGCACGGAGGCCTGCGCAGGGAAGCGCTCGTGCAGGGCGTTGAGGCGCCGCAGCGCATCCACCCAGCGCTGGCGGCGCATCTCGGCCTCGGCGGCCAGCAGCCCGGCTTCCAGCACGGCCGGGTGGGCATCGGCGAACTCCACGACGCGCGCCGTGGCCGCCTCGAGCGCAGCGTCGGCGGCCTGTGCCGCGCGCACGTCCTCGAGCACCTTGCCCGCCGACTCCCAGGCCGCGCGGGCGGCCTCGTCGGCATCCGCAGCCAGCGGCTGGGCGCGCAGCGCCTCGGCCTCCGCCACGCGCTCGGCCCGCGGCCGCCAGCCCGCGGCAATCGACTGCCGCGCCAGCGCCGCGCGCACCTGCACCTGCAGCCCGCGCAGCGCCGGCACCGGGTCATCCGGGCGCCGCTGCGCCACGAAGGCGTAGTCGCGCGCCGCGGCCTCGGTGTCGGCCGCTCGCGCGCGCACCCCGCCGCGCAGCAGCAGGGCGGCATCCAGCACCTCGGGCGCGCCCTGCTCCTGCGGGCGTGCTGCCACCGCGGCAGCCAGCTCCTCCTCGGCACCGGGGTCGTCGCTGCCCAGCAGGCGCGCCGACGCCAGCAGCACCGCGACGGCTGCGGTGCGCGCCGGCCCGGCCTCGTCGAGCCTGCGCGCCACGCCAGCGAGCAGCGGGAGCTCGGACTCCAGCACGGCCACGCCCAGGTCGATGCGTGCGGCACCTGAGGCCAGCGCCTCGGCCATCACGCGCGCAGCGCCCAGGCGCAGCGCCTCGTCGCTGGCACGGCGCGCCAGCCAGCCGGCCTCCAGCACGCCGGCGCGCGCCGCCAGCGAGCGCACCCACGCAGCGGAGCCATCACGCTCGAGGGCCTGCTGGTAGCGCCCGCGGGCTTCCAGCAGCTTGCCCTGCTCGAAGAGCACGTCGCCCGCCAGCAGCCAGCCCTCGGCATGCTCCGGGCCAGACTGCACGGACTGCTCGGCCCGCTCCAGCGCCCGGGCCAGCAGCTCGCGGGCATGCGCGCGGTCACGGCGCGCCTTGTCCAGCAGGCGCTGGCCATCCTCGCGGTAGAGGTCGGCCACGAGGCGCGCCGCCCGCGGGTAGCCGGGGTGCTCGCGACGCAGCCGCTCCATCTCGCGCAGCGCGGCGTCCGCCGGGCCTGCCGCGAGGTAGTGCTGCGCGCGCGCCAGCAAGAGCTCGGGCACGCCGCCGTGGCGCGCCTCCAGGTCGCGGTAGAGGCCCAAGGCCTCCTGCGCGCGGCCGGCCATGGCCAGCAGCTTGGCCTCCTGCAGGCCCGCGTCCAGCCAGCCCGGCTGCAGGCGCCGGGCCGCCTGCACGCACTGCAGCGCCTCGTCGATGCCCTTGCCCTCGGCCTGCGCGGCCTGCCGGGCGAGCAGGGTGCCCAGGTTGTAGAGGGCCGAGGCGTTCTGGCTGTCGAGGCTGGCCGCCCGGCGGTAGGCCTCCAGCGCCGCAGCCGGCTGCTCGCGCCCCTCGAGAGCCTGGCCGCGGAACACCTCGGCCTGCGACTCCAGTCGCCGCGCCTCGTCGCGTGTCAGGCCCTTGCCTGCCGCGGTGCGCGCCGCCTCGCCCGCCGCGCCCGCGGCCGCCAGCAGCTCGTCGAGGTGGCCCTCGGAGAGCTGCGCACCACAGGCCACGAGGTGCGCCTGCACGCGCACGCGCGGCGTGGAGACGCGCGGGCGGCGCTCGCACCACGCGAGGGCTTCCTGCGACCAGCGCAGCGCCTGCACGTTGTCGCGCCGCTCGGCCGCCGCCTGCGCGCGCTGCACCCACGCCAGCGCGCTGCCGGGCTGCTTGTCGAGCGCGTCGGCCCACGCCTGCTCGCTGCTGGCAAAGACCCCCGTGCGCACGAGGCAGGCCACGCCCAGCGCGGCCACCACGACCCCCAGCGCGGGGCCGCGCGCACGCCCCAGCCGGCCCATCAGCCACGCCAGCGCCAGCCAGGCGCCCAGCGCGGCCACCAGCAGGTAGCGCTCGGCCATCAAGGTGGTGGTGCGCGGCCAGAGGTTGTTGACCGGGGCCAGGCCCAGGCCCCAGCAGGCCAGCGCCACGGCAGCGACGGACCACCCGCGGCGCAGCGCCAGCACGAAGGCGGCGGCCAGCACCACGGCCAGCACGGCGCCCAGCCACGCGCTGGCCGCCTGCCAGCTGCCGGCCGGGTCGATGTCGTGGTCGAGCGTGAGGTGGAACGGCGCCAGCAGCGTGGCCACGTAGCGCGCGTGCACGCCCGCCATGGCTGCGGCCAGCTGGCCCGTGGCCACCCCGTGGTCCACCGCCCCGGGGCCCGCCTGCGCGCCGATGACAGCGTCCAGCGCGATGCCGGCCAGCGCCACCAGCAGGCAGGGCAGCAGGCGCGCCAGCGCGCCCGCCGGCCCGCCGCGGCGGCGCTCCACCCACTCGTCCACGGCCAGCAGGCCCACCCAGGTCCACGTGGTGCCCTTCGTCAGGCCCGCCAGCGCCAGCAGGACGGGCGCCAGGCAAGGCAGGGCGCCACGCGCCCGCGCCCGCCGGTAGGCCAGGTGGCCCAGCAGCGCCAGCAGCAGCGAGAGCACGTCCTTGCGGCCGCTGAGCCACGCGACGCTCTCCACGTGCGCCGGGTGCACCGCGAAGAGCAGCCCCGCGCCCAGCGCCAGCCACGCCGAGCGTGTCAGCGCATGCAGCAGCACCACCACCAGCCCGGCACAGGCCGCGAACAGCAGCAGGTTGACCACGTGCCCCGTCCCGGCGCCGTCCTCGTCGAGCAGCAGGTCGGCCTTCAGGCTCAGGAAGTAGACGGGCTTGTAGGCGTAGTAGGTCGTGGAGCCCAGGATCGCGGCCACGCTGCGCTCGCGAGCCAGCGAGACCACCTGCGGGTCGTCGTAGTTGAGCAGCTCGTGCGCGGCCACCGAGCGCTGCAGGCCGGGCACGTAGCCCAGGTGCGCCACCAGCGCCACCAGCACCACGGCCCAGGCGAGCCGCGCAGGCCGCACGCCCTCCAGCCACGACGGTGCGCCCGACCCGGCAGGCAGCGCGTCCGGCGCAGTCGGGGAGGAGGTGCTCATGACGCGCTCCGGGAGGGGGCGGCGCCCCGCGGCGGCAGCCGGTGCACGTCGCCGTCGAGGTACAGGCGGGCCCACGTCTCGAGGGCGACGCAGGCGAACAGGCCACGATCGTGTACCGGGTGCTCCTCGTCCAGCCGGGAGCGGCATGCCGCCACGTCCCACCAGCCGCGCGCGGCGAAGCGCGCATCGGCCAGCAGGTCCGCGACCCAGGCCCTCCCGGCGCCGCGCGCCGCACGCTCGAAGGGCGTGGGGAAGCCGCGCTTCTCGCGCGCCGTGCGCACCGGCTCGGGGATGCGGCCCCTGAGCAGTGCGCGCAGCGCGCGCTTGCCCTCGCCATCGGGGCCCAGCACCTGCTCCGGCGGCAGCGCGAGCGCGGCCCCCGGCAGCTGGCCCAGGCAGAAGACGGGCCGCGCCTCCAGGCCATGCGCAGCCGCGAGCCGATCCTCCACCTGCAGCAGCGCCGGCAGCGTGCCCTCCACCTCGGCGCGCAAGGCCACCGCGAGGCCTTCCTCGCCAGCCGGGCCCGGCGGCCCCAGCGGGGTGGCGGGCGAGGCCGCCGCCAGCGCGCGACGGAAGCCGGCGTCCAGCAAGGGGGCGAGCGCGCCGCTGCGGTCGTGCGCGGCCGCCACGCGCGCGGCCACGCTGCCCAGCGGGGCCAGCCGCGCCGCCAGCGCCTCGTAGCCCTGCGTCCATGGCCCGGCGCGCCCCAGTGCCAGCGCCACGCGCGCGTAGCCGCCGAGGAACTCGTCGCCCCCGGTGCCCGTGAGCACCACGCGGCCGTGGCTGCGCGCGCGCGCCATCAGGCGCCAGAGCGCCAGTGAGCCAGGCCCGCCCACGGGCAGCTCCAGCGCGCGCACCACGGCCGGCAGGTCGGCCACGAGGTCGGCGTCGTCGAGGTCGAGCACCTCGTGCGCAAGGCCCAGCTGGGCCGCCACCGCGGCGGCCTGCTGCGACTCGTCGAGCGCGCCGCCGTGCGGGGCAAAGCGCCCGGTGAGCGTGCGCAGGTCGCTGCGGCCCGCAGCCGCGGCCACGGCTGAGCTGTCCAGCCCACCCGAGAGGAACAGCGTCACGCCGCCCTCCACGCGCACGGCCTCGCGCACCGTGACCGCCAGCGCCGCCGACAGTGCGCGCCGCGCCTCCTCGGCGGCCTCCGGCGCCCAGCGCGCGGCCGCGAGCGGGTCGGGCCCCAGCGGCTCGCTGGCCCCCACGCCCTGCGGGCCCACGAGCAGGCGGTGACGGGGCGGCACGCTGCGCACGCCACGCCACGGCAGCACCGCGCCGGCCCGGTGCGAGGCCACCAGCGCCTGCACGCCGGCGAGGTCGACCTGCGCAGGCGCCAGCCGCAGCAGCGGCTCGAGCTCGGAGGCGAACCACGTGCCGTGGCCTGCGGGGTCCTCGCGCAGGTAGAGCGGCTTGATGCCGAAGCGGTCGCGCGCCAGCAGCGCGGTGCCGGCCTCGAGGTCCAGCAGCGCCAGCGCGCCCATGCCGCCGGCCACGGCCTCCAGCAGGGCCGCCAGGCGCGGGTCGTCCAGCCCCCGCCCGCCCTCGAGGGCGCCCTCGGCCGCGGCCAGCAGCAGGGCGCTGTCGCCCAGCTCGGGCGCCGGTGCCGGCGTGCCCGCGGCGGCCAGCGCCGCGCGCAAGGCACGCTGGGCACCGCCGAGCAACTCGCCGGTCCACGCCAGGGCCAGCCGGCCCGAGGCCGAGCGCAGCGGCTGGGTCGCCCCCGGCGGCCCCTGGATGGCCAGCCGCGCCGCCGCCACGCCGGCGCGCGCGCCCACGGCCAGCCCGGTGCCGTCGGGCCCACGATGGGCCAGCCGCGGCGCCAGCGCCTCCAGCCGCGCGCGACCGGCCGGCGGCCCGTCGGCGCGGGCCACGTAGCCCACGAAGCCGCACATGGCTAGGCGCCTGCCGGGGCACGCGGCTCGAGCACGGCCGTGTAGCCCAGCGCCAGCGGGTCGAAGGACAGATCCCGCACCTCGCCATGCCCTGCCAGCACCGCGCGCAGCCCCGCGGCGTCGAAGCGCTGCACGTGCCCGGGGGCGGGCGCCAGCGACAGGCCGCGCACCAGCCGGCCCAGCCCCGTCACGCGCAGCACCTTCTTGGCGCGCAGGATGGGGCCATCGGCCGGCACGTAGACCACGAAGCAGCCGCCGGGGGCCAGCAGCGGGCGCAGGCCGGCGAGCGCCTGCCCGGGCTCGTGCAGGTGCTCGAGCAGCGCGCTGAGCACGATCACGTCGGCACCGCGCGCACCCACGTGCGCACGCAGCGGGCCGGGCTGCAGCGCGTCGCCCACGGCCGTCACCACGCCCGGACGGCCGGCCAGCCGGCTCTGGGCCAGCATGGCCGGGTCGAGGTCGGCCAGCACCAGGCGCTCGACGCCCTCGGCGTAGGCCTCGGCGATCCAGCCGTCTTCGCAGCCCAGGTCGAGCACGGTGCGCGGCTGGCACGCGCGCACGCGCCGCGCCACCAGCTCGCGCCTGCGGCGCTCGATGGCGCGCACGATCCAGCCGCCACGCGCGCGCATCTCGGCCATCGAGTGCGTCTGGTTGAGGGCCTGGTTGCGCGCGACGCGCTCGGCCGGCAGCGGCAGGGAGGGAGCGGAAGGGCCCATCGAGAGGCCAGCCTCGCCGCACCCGTTCACGGCGCGGTCACCCGCCCGGGGCGCGGGCCCCACCCCCCCACAGGCGCAGGGCCAGCAGGCGGGCGAGGGCGCGCGCGTGCCCCAGCAGGGCGCGGCCCACGCGCATCTTGCTGCGGCCCTCCGTGCGCGGGCGCAGCGGCGCGGCCAGCTCCTCCACCCGCAGCCCTGCCAGCAGCGCGCGGCCCAGCATCTCGGCGGCCGCGGGGAAGCCGTCGGCGCGCGGCAGGCAGGTGGCGCGCGCGCGCGGCCCGTAGGCGCGGAAGGCACAGGTGAAGGTGGAGATGGCCCGGGCGCGACGGCCCAGCACCAACCGGTAGCTGGTGGCCGCCCCGCGCGTGAGCGCGCGGCGCCAGGCAGGCACCCCGTCCATGCGCCCCTCGGGCGCCAGCGGCGAGGCCGTGGCCAGGTCCGCGCCAGCCAGCACCGCCGCCACGAGCCGCTCCACGTGCTCCGGCGGGTAGCCCCGGTCGGCGTCGTAGACCACCACCACCTCGTGACGGGCCGCGCACAGGCCCGTGCGCATGGCCGCGCCCACGCCCAGGTTGTGCGGGTGCGTCACGACGCGCAGGCGCGGGTCGCGCGCCGCCATGCCCGCCAGCACGCGCGCCGTGGCATCGGTGGAGCCGTCGTCCACGCACACGATCTCGGCGGCGTGCAGGCCCGCCAGCACGGGCTCGAGGCAGGCGAGCGCCGCCTCCTCCTGGTAGCAGGGCACCACGAGCGTGTAGGCGCGGGCAGGCACGCGGGCACCCTACACCGCGCGGCGGCCGGCACTCCGCGGCAGCCGCAGCCGCTGACGCTCAGCGCAGGCCCAGCTCGCGCTGCACGGCCTGCAGGTCGAGCCAAGCCTCGCGCTTGGCCTCGGGCGTGCGCAGCAGGTAGGCCGGGTGGTAGGTAGGCATCACGCGCCAGCCCTCGGGCGTGCGCATCCACGTGCCACGCAGGCTCGTGATGCCGCGCTCGGTGGCCAGCAGCGCACGCGCCGCGTGCGCTCCCAGCGCCAGGATGGGCGGCGGGCCCAGCAGCGAGAGCTGCTCGCGCAGCCAGGGGGCGCAGGAGGCCACTTCCGTGGGCAGGGGCGGCCGGTTGCCCGGCGGCCGGCACTTGAGCAGGTTGAGCACGTAGACGTCCTGCTCGCGCGAGAGCCCGATGGCGGCCAGCATGCGCGTGAGCAGCTGCCCCGAGGCCCCCACGAAGGGCAGGCCCTGCTCGTCTTCCTCGGCCCCGGGAGCCTCGCCCACCACCACCAGGCGCGGCGTGCGGCTGCCCGCCCCGAACACGGCCTGCGTGCGCGTGCCGCCCAGCGCACAGCGGCGGCATGCCGCCACCTCGGCCTCGAGCGGACCCCAGCGGGCCGGGTCGGGAGGCGGCAGCGGGTCCACGGGCAGGCGGGCCGCACCCGGCCCCGCCGGGGCGGCGGGAGCGCTGGCACTGGATGGGGTCAGCCGACCGGCTTGGCTGCCCTGTGTGGCGGCCGCCCCCGGCGCCCCGGCCCGCGGGGCCAGCAGCCGCTGGCTTGCGGCCCGGGCGGCCGCGGCCGCACCGGACGCGCCCTCCGAGCCAGCCGCCGGCGCGGGGCTGGCCGGGGGTGGGCCGTCCGCGGGCAGGAAGCGCGCCCCGGCGCCACGCAGCCACTCCACAT
>JBJTIJ010000129.1:0-14544 GCA_046094945.1 Planctomycetia bacterium
TGGCTACGGGGCGCCAAGGTACGCCTCCGGTCCCCCGCGGCGGAGGACTGGGGCGGCGCCCGCGCTGGGCTGGCTGGCGAGCGGGCGGCTAGACCGGCTCGCCCGGCGGCGTGTCGCCGCCGGGACGGCGCACGCGCGCCGCCTTGGGGCGCCGGGCGCCAGCCGTGCCCGGCGCCGCGGGCGGGCCGTCGGCCCCGGCCTGGCCAGAGTCGCGCGCCGCGCCTGCCTTGGGGGCTGCCTTGCTGGCGCGCGCACCGGCCTTGCGTGCCGGCTTGGCCGCCTTGGGCTTCGCCGCCGCCGTGGCCTGCGTGCCCGCGCCACCTGCCGCGTCGCCTGCCGCCGCACCTGCTGCGGTTCCTGCCGCAGTGCGGGCCGCCTTGCCGCGCGCCGGGGCCCGGCCGCGGCCGCGGCGCCCGCCGCCGCCCTCGGCCATGCGCCGCTCGCGCTCGGCCAGCAGCTCGACGGCCTGCTCCATCGTCAGCGCCTCGGGCGGCGTGCCGCGCGGCAGGTTGGCGTTGAGCTCGCCGTCGGTGAGGTAGACGCCGTACTTGCCGTCGCGCACCACGATGGCCTTGCCGCTCACCGGGTGCTTGCCCAGCTCGCGCAGCGGGGGCTTGGGCTCGCGCTGGCCGCGGCCCATGCGCGGCGCCTTGAGCGCGGCCAGCGCCGTGGCCAGGTCGACCTCCAGCACGCTCACGCCCTTGGGCAGCGAGCGCGACTCGGTGCCGCAGGTGACGTAGGGCCCGAAGCGGCCCAGGCGCGCCATCACGTGCGCCTTCTCGGGGTGCTCGGGGTTCTCGCCCAGGTCGCGCGGCAGCGAGAGCAGCTTGAGCGCCGTGGGCAGGTCGACGGTGGCCGGGTCCATGCCCGGCAGCAGGCTGGAGGTCTTGGGCTTGAGCGCCGGGTCGAGGGGCACCTTCTTCTTGCTGCCCTTGGGCGGCGCCGGCGGCGCCTCGCCCAGCCTGAGGTAGGCACCGTTGCGGCCCAGCAGCAGGTAGACCTTCTTGCCCGTGGCCGGGTCCACGCCCAGCGAGTCGGGCCCGCGCGCCGCCTGCACCAGCAGCTCCTCGGCGCGCTCCAGCGTGAGCTCGTCGGGGGCCATCGTGTCGGGCAGGTTGCACTTGCGCGTGTCGTCGCTCATGAAGAGCCCGAACTTGCCCACGCGCACCTCGATGGTGCCGGCGCTGCCCGCGCCCAGCGGGTAGGCGCAGTCGTGCCGCGGGCTGATGCCCTCCTTGCTGGCCTCCAGCTGCTTGCTGAAGCCGTCCCAGAAGCGGCGCAGGTAGGCGACGCGGTCGTCCTCGCCGCGCGCCACGGCATCGAGCCTGTCTTCCATGGTGGCGGTGAAGTCGTAGTCGAGCAGCTCCTGGAAGTGCTTGCGCAGCATGCGCACGACCACGATGCCGGTCCAGGTGGGCACCATGGCGTTGCCGCGCATGAACACGTACTCGCTGTTGGTGGAGCGCAGGTTGCCCACGATCGTGGACCACGTGCTGGGGCGGCCGATGCCGCGGCGGTCGAGCTCCTTGATGAGGCTGGCCTCGGTGTAGCGGGCCGGCGGCTGCGTCTCGTGGCCGTGGGCGTCCAGGGCCAGCACCTCGAGGGCCTGTCCCTTGGCCAGCACCGGCAGGCGCGAGCCGGCTCGCTCCTTGCCGTCGCGGCCCGCCTCGGGCTCGTCGTCGCCCTCCTGGTAGGCGCGCATCCAGCCGGCGAAGGTGGTGGTGCGGCCCGTGGCGCGCACCAGCGCCTCGGGCGTGCCGCCCTGCACGGCGCCCAGCCCGATGTCCACGCGCAGGTCGTCGCCGTGCGCGTCACGCATCTGCGAGGCCACGGTGCGCTGCCAGATCATCTCGTAGAGCCGGCCGGCCTCGGCGCCGAACTCGGCCGCCACCGAGCGCACGTCGCGGAAGGTGGTGCCGGCGGGGCGGATGGCCTCGTGGGCCTCCTGCGCGTTCTTCACCTTGGTGGCGTACTGGCGCGGCTCGGGCGTGAGCCACTCGGCGCCGTACTGGGTGCGGATCAGGTCGCGCGCGGCGTCCAGCGCCTGCTTGCTCAGCGTCGTGGAGTCGGTGCGCATGTAGGTGATGGCGCCGCCCTGGTAGAGCGACTGCGCCGCCGACATCGTGTTGCGCGAGGTCATGCCCAGCTTGCGGCCCGCCTCCTGCTGCAGCGTGCTTGTGGTGAAGGGCGCGAAGGGGCGCCGCACCCAGGGCTTGGTCTCCAGCCCCAGCACCGTGGCCGGGCCCTTGCCCAGCCGGCGCACCAGCTCGCGGGCCCCTGCCTCGCCCAGCAGGTGCGCATCGCGCGCCAGCTGGCCGGTGCTGGGCTCGAAGTCGCCGCCCTGCGCCACGCGCTTGCCGGCCACCTCGACGAGCCGGGCCTCGAAGGCCTGCCCGGCGTCGCGGCCCGGGGCGAGGCGCGCCAGCAGGTCCCAGTAGGAGGCCTTGCGGAAGGCGCGCCGCTCCAGCTCGCGGTCCACCAGCAGGGCCAGCGCCACCGTCTGCACGCGGCCGGCGCTGAGCTGGCGGCCCACCTTGCGCCACAGCACGGGGCTGAGGCGGTAGCCCATGAGGCGGTCGAGGATGCGCCGGGCCTCCTGCGCCTGCACCAGGTGCATGTCCAGCGCGCGCGGCTCGGTGAGCGCGTGCAGGATGGCCTCGCGCGTCACCTCGTGGAAGACGAGGCGCTTGACCGGCACCTTGGGCTTGAGCACCTCGAGCAGGTGCCAGGAGATGCTCTCGCCCTCGCGGTCCTCAGCGGTGGCCAGCCACAGCACGTCGGCATCCTTGAGCAGGCGGCGCAGCGTGGCCACCGATTCGCGCCGGTCGGAGGACACCACGTAGCAGGGCTCGAAGTCGTGCTCGATGTCCACGGCCAGCCGCGGGTCGGGCAGGCTGGCGAAGGGCTCGGGGATGGTGTCGCCACGCTCGGGCAGGTCGCGCACGTGGCCCTTGCAGGCCTCCACCTGGTACTCGTCGCCGAGGAACTTCTTGATGGTCTTGGCCTTGGCCGGCGACTCGACGATCACCAGGTGGCGCTCGGGGGCGCTAGGGCTCTCGGCCTTCTTGGCGGCGGGCGGGGACATGCGGTGCGCGGTCTTCCTCGGGTCGCGGGCGTCGGTGGGGCGCTCAGGGCCCCATGTGGGCGGGACTCTACCCCTCGGGGGGGCCCGGTCCCCGCGATTTGCGCTCGGGCACCCCACGAGGCCTCTCCTCTAGGATGCGCGCGCCCGCCCCGGAGGTGCACGCATGCGCGCCCACAGGTCCCCGCCCGCCCTCGCGCGCGCGCACGCGTCGACGCGCACGCGCACGGCCGCGCCCGCGTGTGCGCGCACGCCGGCCCGCGTGCCCGTGCGTGCTCCTGCGCGCGCGGCGCCCCTCGCGCCGGCCTGCGGCCAGCAGGGCGCTGGGGGTGGTGGCGTGCGGGCCGCTCGCGCGCCCGGCCCGCCTGCTGCTGTTGCTCGTGGCGGCGCTCGCGGCCGCGGCCTGCCGGGCCCGCTGCACGCCCTGCCCCGCCGGCGCCGCACCGGCGGCGGCCGCGGCCGCGGCACGCGAAGAGGTGCCTGCCGCGGTGACGCCGCTGGAGCGGGCGCGCGCCGTGCGCGCCACGCTGGGCCTGCCCGCGGCGCCGTGGTCCTTCGAGGGCGAGCTGGTGGGGCTGGGCGCGCGGCTGGGCAGCGTGACGCTCGCCGCCGAGCCGGGCACCTTCGGCGAGGCGCCCTGCTGGGTGGTGAGCGAGCGCACGGTACGCGAGCACGGCGCGGCGCGCGTGGTGTCGGAGAGCACGCTGTTCCTCGGGCCTGACCTGTCCCTGCTGCGCAGCGAGCTGGCCCAGCGCGCCCCCGGCGGCAGCTACCTGCTGGCTGCAGGCTGGCGCGAGGGGCGGCTGGAGGTGCACGAGGAGGGCGGCAGCGAGGCGCGCGCCGCGGCGCTGGAGGCGCCGGCCGCGGCCACCAGCGGCCTCTTCGCGCTGCTGGCCTTCGCGCGTGCGCTGCCGGCGCGCGAGCTTGCCGTGCCGGGCGCGGCCTGGCGGCTGGAGGTGGCCGACGCGCGCCTGGCCTTCGGCGACGAGCAGGGCCGGCCGCTGCCGGCCGGGCTGGCCGACCTGGAGGTCACGGTGGTCGCGGGCGCCGCTGCGCGCGAGACGCTCGTGCTGGAGGCGCGCGCCGCCTCGGGGCGCGCGCTGCGCCTGCACCTCGACCGCGCCACGCGCGCGGTGCAGCGCATCGAGGGGCTGGCGCCGGCGCTCTCCATCGTGGCGCGCGGCACGCCGGGGCTGCCGCCCGCGCCGGCGTGGTTCGCGCGCGTGGGCGAGCCGCCGCAGGATGCGCTCGCGGCCTTCGTGACCTTCGGGCGCGGCTACCACCTGCCGCGGCGCGACCTGCTGGAGGCCGCCTTCCACTGGCCCTCGATGCGCGACCACGAGGTGGCGGCCGGCACCTACCCGGCCGGCACGCCGCTGGAGCGGGTGCGCGACGACTTCTGCGCCGAGTTCGAGCGCATGAGCAAGCACCGCACGGAGGGCGACTGCGACGACCTGCTGGTGCAGTTGCTGCTGAGCGCCACGATCACGGTGCACGCCGACGGCAGCGTCACGGTGGACACGCTGCCGGCCTACGGCGACCACGCCTACACCATGGCCCCGCGCGACGGGCGCTGGTGGATCGTGCGCGTGGACTGAGCGCTAGGCGCCCGCCAGCACGCGCACGCGGCGTGCCACGGGCGCGCTGTCGGCGGGCAGCGCCACGGGCTGGGGCGGGCCCCCGGGCTCGCGCGCCGGGCGTGTGCGCTCGTCGCGCGCGCGGCGCGCGAGCACGCTGGCCACCAGCGGGGCCAGGCGCTGCTCGAGCACCTCGGGCGCGCACAGGCCCGGCGCCGCGGCGTAGCCGGCCAGCAGCGCCGCGCCGGCGCCCGGGCTGGCGTGCAGCTGCGCATGGGCCAGCAGCCGCGCCAGGTCGCGCAGCCGCGGCCGCTGCAGCCGCGGGCCGGCCGCCACGCGCGCCCAGCGCGAGGCGCCCACGGGCAGTGCCTGCCGGCCGTCGCGCGCCAGCAGCACGTTCTTGGGCCAGCAGTCACCGTGGCACCAGCCCGCGTCGTGCCAGCCGCGCACGGCCGCGCCCAGCGGGCCCCACGCGGGCGCGCCCGCGCGGGCGAGGGCCTCGTCGGCCGGCGCCCAGCCCTCGACGAAGGGCCGCACCAGCACGGAGCCATCCAGCCGGCCCAGCCGGCCGCGCCGCTCCAGCACCAGGCAGGGCAGCGGCACCGGCAGGCCGCAGGCGCGCGCGGCCAGCAGCCCCTGCGCCTCGCGCCGCTCGCGCGAGGCACGCCAGGCCTGCTTCCAGCCCTTGCCCGCGCGCGGCGCGCGCCACTTGACCAGCCACGGGCCCGCCTCGCCCTCCACGCGCACGGCCGCGCTGTCGCGGTC
This sequence comes from Planctomycetia bacterium, assembly GCA_046094945.1. Taxonomy (GTDB): domain Bacteria; phylum Planctomycetota; class PLA2; order PLA2; family JAEUHO01; genus CAXQZU01. Next base: position 5,425 of record JBJTIJ010000129.1, read on the forward strand.
GGTGGAGAGCACGCGCCCGGCCGCGCAGGCCTGCATCCAGCCGGCCACCGAGAGCGCCATCCAGCCTGCGCCCAGCGGCGCGGCGCCCGGCGGCTGCCAGAGCACCTCGCGCGCGCCGCCCACGGCTAGGCGCCCGGCGCGCGCAGCACGGCCACGGCCACGGTGGAGAACAGGCTGGCCAGCCGCAGCGGCGGGCCCTCCAGCACGAGGCCCGCCTCGCCGGCCTCCTCGGCCAGCTGCGCGGGCGTGAGCACGCTGCGCCGGCGCCTGACGCCGCGCAGGCGCTGGAAGCGCGCCTTGAGCGTGCTGGCATCGCTGAAGGAGAGCACCACGCGCCGCGTGGCCACGCGCGCCAGCTCGCCGAGCACGCGCAGCCGGTCGGGCCGCTCGAGGTGGTGCAGCAGGCGGTGGCACACCACCGTGTCGAAGTGCCGCGCGGGGAAGGGCAGCGCGTCGGCGCTGGCCACGTGGAACTCGACGATGCCAGCGGCCGCGGGCCCGGCCAGCACCTCGCGCGCCTCGGCCACCATGGTGGGGGAGAGGTCGGCCGCGACCAGCGACGTGGCCCGCTCCAGCAGCACGGGCCCCAGCCGGCCTGCGCCGCAGGGGCAGTCCAGCAGGCGTCCCTGCGCCCCGGCGCGCGCCAGCGCGCGGCGCACCATCGAGAGCTCGCGCCGGTTGCTCCAGCGCCGCGCCAGCGACTGCTCGTACTTGTGCCGGTAGTCGCGCGCGCCCTCGGGCGACTGGTAGCGGGCGTAGAGGTGCGCGTCCATGCGCCGCAGCCTACCCCGCGTGCGCCCGCAGGCGCGTGCGCCGCGCTAGCGGCCCTGCGGGCGGTCCAGCCGCTCCATCAGCAGGTAGCGCAGCTGCTTGCGCAGCTCCTCGACCTCCTGGCGCAGCGCCTGGATCTCGCCCTGCGGTGCGCCCTGCGGGCCGGCCTGCGTGCCCTGCGGGCCGCGCTGCATGCCGCGCGGCGCACGGCCCTGCGGGCCGTCGTGCCCGGGGCCCTGCGGTGCGCGCTGCCCGGCACGCTGCGGCCCGCGCTGCATGCCGCCGGGGCCCATGGGGCCCATGCCGATGTCCATGCCGCGCTGCTCGCCCGGCGCGGGCGGGCCCTGCGGCCCCGCCTGCTGCGCCCACGGCCCGCCCGGGCCACGGCGCATCGGCTGGGGCGTCGGCGCCTGCGGCGCATCGATCACCGGGTGCGGCAGGAAGATCTGCCCGCGGCGCACGCCACCCACGCTGGGCGGCGCGCCGGGAGGCAGGCGGCCCCAGGTGGCGCCCGCGGGGGGCGGGCCCTGCGGGCCGGCCTGCATCGGCCCCTGCGGCCCGCCCTCCATCCCGCCGCGCATGGCGCCACGCGCACCGCCACGGAGTGCGCCGCGCGGGCCGTCCTGCATGCCGCCGGGACCCATGCGCGGCTGCTGCGGGCCACCCTCGCCACGTCCCTGGCGCGGCCCCATGCCCCACGGCGGCGCGCCCTGCGGGCCCATGCCCTCGGGCGGGCCCTGGCGCATGCGCATGCGCCATGGCCTCGCGGCCCTGCTGCTGGGCCTCGCGGCCCTGCGCCAGGCGGCGCAGGCCCTGCTCCATGCGGCCGATGGCGGCACGCACCATCTGGGCCAGGCCGTCCATGCCCGCGGCCTGCAGGTGCTCGAGGGCCTGTCGCGCGTGCTCGAGGCGCGAGTCGCCCTGGCGGCGTGCATCGCGCTGCTCGGCCTCGGCCAGCGCCTCGCGTGCCTGCTGCATGCGCTGGCGCAGGCCCTCGAGCTCGGAGCGGCCTTCGGGGCGCGGCTCGCGGCCCTCGCGGCGCTCGCCGCCCCGCGCCTGAGCCGCGCGACGCTCGTCGCGCGCGCGGTCCAGCGCGCGCTCGAGCTCGGCCACCGCGCGCTCGCGGCCCGCCTGGCGCGCCTCCACGAGGCGCCGCTCCAGCCCGTCGATGCGCAGCTCGGCTGCACGCTCGGGCGACATCTGCACCTGCGTGCCGCGCGCGTCCATGCCCGGCATCCCGGGACCGCCCGGACCGCGCGGCTCGGCCACGCGCAGGCCCATCTGGCCCAGCAGCGCCACGGCGCCGTCGAACTCCTTGCGCTCGCGCGCGGCCAGCACCAGCACGCCCTCGCGCACGCGCGCCTTCACGGCGGGGAAGGCCTCCTTGAGGCGCTTCACGGCCTGCTCGAGCTGCTCGGGGGAGGCCTCGAACACGCGGCCCTCGATCACGGGCCGCGGCTCGGCCCCGGGCTCGCTGGCCGGCTCCTGCCTGGGCTTCTTCTCCTGGCCCTCGCCGCGGGGCGCGCCCTCCTGCGGCTCGCCCTTGCGGGGCTCGCCGGGCGCCTTGGGCTTGCGCACCTTCAGGCCCAGCTCCTTGCACAGCGCGCGCGCCTTCTCGGCCGCCTCGGCGCTGTCGAAGGTGAGGCGCAGCACCTCGCCCTCCCACGCGACCGCCTGGGCGCCGGTCTGCTGGCCCAGTGCATCGGCCGCCTTCTGCAGCACGTCGCGCTCGCCGTGCACCTCCAGCGTCACCGGGCCGGCCGGCCGCTTGGCCGGGGGCGGGCCCGCGCCGTCGGCGCGGGCGGCGGCAGGGGCCGCCAGCAGGCAGATTCCCATCACGAGCGAGCAGGCGATGCGCATGCGGTGTCTCCGGGCGCCTCGCCCCCGAGGGGCGGCGCGCACCAGCCTTGAACCCTACTCCCGGGGGGCGGTTGCGCGCTGCGGGGGCGCTTGCCACCCGTGCCCGTGCCGCGGGGCCCCCGCACCCCCTGGCCCGCGCCACCATGCCCTCGCTGCCCGGGCCGCGCTGCCCGGGCCGCGCTGCCCGGGCCGCGCTGCCCGAGCCGCGCTGTCCATGGGGCCGGTGCGCAGGGCCCATGGGCCCCGGCCGGGGCTACTCGTCGTTGGCAGCGTGGGCCTGCCAGGCCTTGGCGCGGGCCGCTGCCTCGCCCTGCCCATCGCCGCGCGCACGCGCCACCTCGGCCTTGAGGTGCCAGGCGAAGGCCGGCACCTTGGGGCCGCCGCGTGCCTCGAGCGCCGCACGCAGCCGCAGCGCCTCGTCGGCCGCCGCGTCGGCGGCCTCGAGCTCGGCCTGCGCCAGCGCGCGGGCCGCCGGTGGGGCGTTGGGCCCGGGCGGCGCCTGCTTGAGGCGCGCGCGCACGTAGGCCAGCGCGCCGCGGGCCAGGGCCTGGCGCGCCTGCGCCTCCTCCGGCGCCTCGCCGGCCGGGGCGGGTGCGGTGGCCATGCGCCGCTCGAGGAAGCCCGCCGCACCTTGCACGGCCAGCAGCTCGCGCGCGCGCTCCTCGAAGGTGGCTGCCAGCACCTGCACGCGCAGGCCCTCCAGCAGGTCGGCCTGCGTGAAGTCCTTCTCGCGCCAGGCCGAGGCGTTCTTGAGCACCGTGCGCGCCTCGTCGAGGTACTGGCGCGCGGCCGGCAGGCGTCCCTGCTGGCGCGCCTGCTCGGCCAGCAGGCGCGCGCCGCGCCCGTGCGCCACCCACATCGCCACCGGCACGCTCTCGTTGTTGGCCTTGGTGGTGGCGGCCAGGTCTTCCAGCGCGCCCTTGCCCTCGCCCACGTGCATGCGGAAGGCCGCGCGGCGCAGGCGCAGCTCGAGGCCGCGCAGCCCATCGTTCTCCAGCGACTGCCAGGCGAAGACGAAGGCGTTGACGGCCTGCTCGCGCTCGGCGGCCGCCTCGCGCGCCTTGCCCGCCACCGACTGCCAGCGCATGGCCTCGCCGTGCAGCTCGGCGCGCAGCATGGCCGCCACGCCCTGCAGCTGGCGCTGCAGGCTGGGCTCGGCGCCCTGCAGCCGCTGGTAGCCGGCCTCGCGGCCCGCGAGGTCGGTCGCCGACGCCGCCAGCAGCGCGCTGGCCTCGCCCGTGCGCCCGCTGCGGCCCAGGCGCGTGGCCTCGCCCACCAGCGAGCGCCCCAGCACCTCCAGCGCGCGCAGGCTGGTGGCCTCGGCCGCCAGCGCCTCGCGCGCCGTCGCCGCTGCCGCCACGAGGCTGCCCGCGGCCAGCTCGCGCTCGGCGCGCGCCACCAGCTCCTGCGGCGTGGGCGGCACCACCTTGGGGACCGGCACGGCCGGCGGCGGGGCCACCTGTGCTGCAGGCGCCGGGGCCGCGGGCGCGGGCAGGCTGGGCTGCGTGCCGGGCTGCGTCGCAGGCTGCGGCGCGTTGCCGGGCAGCACGGTGCCGGGCTGCACGTTGCCGGGCGGCACGTTGCCGGGCTGTGCTGCGGCCGGGTCAGTCGGGGCCGGCACGCTGGGCTCGGCCGCCGGCAGCGGGGGAGGCGGCGCAGCCGGCACCACCTCCGGCGTGGGCACCATGGGCTGCATGCGCGCCTCGGCGGGCGGCGCCTGCGGCGTCGTCGTGGCCGGCAGCGGCACGATGGCTGTCGCTGCCGGACCGCCCGCCTGGCTGGGGCTGGCGTCCTGCTGCCCGCGCCGGCCCAGCACGGCGAAGGCGCCGGCCGCGGCCAGCAGCAGTACCCCGCCCGCGATGACGAGGCCGCGGCGGCCTGCCGGCTTGGCGCTGGCGGCCTGCGACGACATGCCTGCCTGCGGCGACGTGCCTGCCTGCGGCGGCGCAGCGGGCAGCGTGCGCAGCGCAGCACTGGCCTCGGCCACCGTGGCGATGCGCGAGGTGTCGCTGGGCGGTCCCTTGGCCTTGAGCGCCTCGGCGAAGTGCGTGGCCGAGGCCCAGCGGGCCTCGCGGTCGCGCTCCAGCGCGCGCGCGAGGGTGTCGCGCGTGGCGGCGGAGGTGCGCGCAGCCACCTCGGGCGCCAGCGGCGGCAGCGGGTCGCGCAGCAGGCGCGCGGCCACCATGATGCCGCTCTCGCCCGCGTAGGGGTGGCGCCCCTGCAGCATCTCCATCAGCACGAGGCCGGCGGCGAACACGTCGCTGCGCGGGTCCACGGCCTGCCCCTGCAGCTGCTCGGGCGACATGTAGGCCAGCGTGCCCACGATGGTGCCCGAGAGGCTGCGGTGCGCGCTCTCCAGGCCCTCGCCGGCCGCCGAGAGCTTGGAGAGGCCGAAGTCCAGGATGTGGACGCGCTCGCTGCCGTCGGCGCGCCGCTCCACCATCAGGTTGCCGGGCTTGAGGTCGCGGTGCACGATGCCCACCGCGTGCGCGGCCGCCAGGCCCTGCAGCACCTGCTGCACCAGGGCCAGGGCACGCGCCTCGGCCAGCGGCCCCTCGCGCGCCAGCAGCTCGCTGAGCGGCTCGCCGCGCACGAAGTCCATCACCAGGTAGAGGCGCCCGTCCTGCTCGCCCACGTGGCGCAGCTGCACCACGTTGGGGTGGCTGAAGCGGATCAGCGCGCGCGCCTCGTCCAGGAAGCGGTCGCGCACCTCCTGCTGGCTGCACAGCTCGGGCTTGAGCAGCTTGACGGCGAAGTCCTGCCCCAGCAGCTCGTGGCGTGCGGCGTACACCTCGCCGAAGGCGCCCTCGCCCAGCTTGCGCAGCAGGCGGTAGTGGCCGCCCAGCGTGCGGTGCTCGGGAGCGGGCTCGGGCTCGGCCATGGGCCGCAGTCTAGCCTGCGTGGGCTCAGCGCTCGGGCACGTGGATGAACTGGCCCCCGCCCACCTTGGCCAGCTGGCTGAGGAAGGGCAGGTCCAGCCCCAGCGAGCCCAGCGCGATCACGTGCAGCTCCACCTTGGCGAAGCGGTTGAGGTCCTCGAACCAGCTCAGGATCTCGGGCGTGGCCGTGATCTCGCCGCGCGTGGGGCTGCCGTCGGTCAGGAAGTAGACCGTGTCGGGGATGGGGTCGAGCGAGGCGTCCAGCGTCACCTTGCCGTGCAGGCCCAGCGCGGCCTTGAGCGCGCCGTGGATGTTGGTCTCGCCGTCCAGCGTGGCCGACTCCACCGCGCCCACGGCGGCCTCCACGTTGCCCGCCACGGGCACGAGCCCGTCCTTCCACGGGCGCACGTCGCTGGAGAAGAACACCAGCTCGAAGCGCGCGCGCGGGTCCAGCGAGCGCAGTGCCACCGTCAGCGCCTGCTTGGCGATCTGGCCGCGCGTGCCCTCGGCCGGCACGTCGCCCAGCCGCTTGACCGCCTCGGGCGGCACCTTGAGCAGCGTCTCCATGCTGCCGCTGGTGTCGAGCACGAAGCCGATGGCACGCGAGAAGATGCGCTTGCCGTAGTAGCGCGGCTCGTCCTTGGTGGGGGGCTTGGCCGGGCCGTAGCGGTCGTCGGCCGGGTTGCGCGGCTGCGGCAGGTCGGGCGGCAGGCGCCCGCCGTGGCGCTGCTTCTGCTGCGTCCACCAGGCGCGCCACGAGTCGGCGCTCTCGCCCAGGTCGTCACGTGCCACGGCCACCAGCGCCGCCTTGAGCTCGCGCTGCAGGCGCCCGCCCTCGGTGTCGAAGCGCTCGATGAGCTTGTCGAGCGCCTCCTCCGTGCCGTAGCGCGACAGGCCGCGGCAGGCCGTCACGCGCACCTGCCAGTCGGCGTGCTCGAGCATGGGGATGCTGGCCAGCGTGGCGTTGGGGCAGCGCCTGCCGTAGGTGGCCACCGCGTCGGCGATGGCGATCCACGGCTTGGGGCGCTTCTCGGACAGGGCGTCCACCAGCGGCTGGAAGGAGGCCGGGTCGCCGATGCGCGCCAGCGCCTGCGCCGCGTTGGCGCGCGCCAGCCAGTGCGACTCCTGCGCCAGCATGTGCTCCAGCGCGGGCCGCGCCTCCTTGTCCTGCGCCAGGCCCAGCACGCGCGCCACGCCGGCACGGCCCAGCGGGTCCTTGTGCTTGAGGCCCTGCGTGCGCAGCCAGGCCACCACGGCCGGGTCCTTGCTGCGCTGCAGCACCAGCAGGATCGACTCGCGCACGTGGTCGCTGGGGTGGTCGAGCCGTCCCACCACCACCTCCAGCAGCTTGAGGTCGGTGATGGTGTCCAGCCCGCGGACGCGGCCGGCGAGCACGTCCGGGTCCTGCTCGGCGGCGATGGCCGCGCGCTCGCGCGCGCCGGCCACCTCGGGATCCTCCTCCTTGGCCATCTCGCCCAGCGTCGGGCGCTTGCCGGTCACGCGCTCCACCCAGCGCTTGTGGAACTCGTCGGCCGTGAAGCCGAAGGCGTCGCGGAACGAGGGCCCCTCGCCCGTGCCCTTGCGCACGCCGCGCAGCGCCTTGAGGAAGCGGTCGCGGTCCTCGCGCAGGGCGAGGTCGAAGATCGACCAGGCGCGGATGCGGTCCTCGTAGGTGAACGAGCCCAGCGAGCCGCGCCCGAACCACGTCTCGATGGGGTCGAGCCGCCCGGCGGCCTGCCCGCGCGCCTTCTTCTCCCAGTCCTTGGGGCTGCCCGAGGGCGATGCGCTCTCGCTGCTGCAGTAGTGCGCGATGTCGGCGTGCTCGGGCAGCAGCTTCTCCAGGAAGTAGGCCGCGCCCTCGAAGGCCCACACCGGGCACTCCTTCTGCATGCCCGAGCCGCCCGCCCAGCAGCTGAACAGGATGTGCCCGACCATGTGCCGCACGTAGGCGTGCATCGACAGGTCGTTGCCCTCCTCTGCGTAGCAGGCCGCAAAGCCGTTGCCGGCCAGCCCCGCCGAGATGCGGTCGCCCGCGCCGGCCCCGTAGACCATGTTGGTGCGCGCGCCGCCGAAGTACTTCTCCTGGATGGCGGCCTCGGTGGCGGCCTTGCCCACGAGGAAGATGGCCATGGGCTTGGAGAGGCGCAGGTCGCCGCCGAACCAGTGGCCGAAGTCTTCCCACGCCTGCTCGGCGCGCTGGGCGTAGAGGTGCGCGATCTCGTGCGCCGAGGCGATGCGGAAGCTGCCGCCGTCCACCGGCACCTTCACCTGCCGCTCGAGGTCCGTGACGATGTAGAAGTGCGGCGAGAACACGACCGTCAGCGGCCACTTCTTCGTGCTGCCCTCGACCTGCAGCGCCTTGGCCAGCCGCTCGAGCACCTTGGGGTCGCGCCCGCCCAGGTCGGCGTCGCAGGCCTCGCACTCGCTGTTCGTCCAGCACTCGCTGCACTGCACGCGCCAGGACTGCGCATGGCGCTTCCAGAAGCACTCTTCCTTGCTGCTGCCCCAGCAGGCGCCGCTGGTGCCCTTGGGCCGCTCGCGCCCCTCGCAGGTGCCGCCCGCGAGGCAGCAGCCGCAGCGGCAGCGGTCCGTCGGCGGCTTCATGGGCGAGCGCAGGTAGTGCCAGCAGGCCTGCCCAGCCTCGCAGGGGCAGTGGCCGGGCTTGAGGCGCGCCAGGTAGGGGCTGTCGCGGTCGCCGTCGCCGCCCGCGAGGCGTTGCGCCACCAGGAAGCCGGCCGCCAGCAGCACGAGGCTGCACAGGCGCACGAGCAGTCCGCGGGAAGGGCGCATGGCGCGCATCCTAGCGCGGGGCGCCCGGCGCGGTCAGGGGGCCGAGGCCCTCAAGCGCTGCGCCGGGGTCGGGGGGCGCGCGGGCGGGTGCAGGTCGGCGTCGTGCGGGTGGGCGTGGTGCAGGTGGCGCGCGAGAGAGAGTGAGCTGGCGGCAACGAACTGGAGAAAAGGGGAAATGTGTGGAATGAAATGGTTCGTTTTACGCGTTGGCGCAACCGCCAGGCTCGATGCAGAGACTAAACCGCGGTGGGGGGACCGTCAAGTCACAAGCGGCGCCTGTGTCATCGCCGGCCTCCCCGGGCCGGGCCCGCATCCCATGGCCTCGGGCGGGCAGGCCATCGTCCGCGTGACATTTGTGAGCGCCGCATGCCCCCGCGCGCAGCGGCCCCGGCGCGGGTCGCCGGCCGGCGGGGCTCCATCCAGCGTGGGGCGCCCGGGGCCGGGGGCGCAGCGTGCCGGGATGCCATGCGCCCGGCCCCGACGGCCCGCGCGCCGGCCGAGGCGAGGCCGCGCGCCTCAGTCCTTGGCGAAGAGGTCGCCTTGCGTGCCGGCCCCGTAGCGGGCGAGGTAGGGCTTCACGTCCATCTTGCGCGCCGTGTTGGCGCTGCTCATGTAGCGCACGCTGCCGAAGATGGGCCGGATGGGGGCCCACGGGCGGTCGAAGCGCCCCAGCACCCACAGGATGCCGCAGGTGCTGTTGGGGTCGCGGCCGTCGAGGGCGTAGCGGTCGTTGAGCAGCAGCATGTGGGCCAGCGCCTCGTCGGGTGTCTGGCTCCACTCCAGGATCTTCTTGCCCCACAGCATGCGCAGATAGTTGTGC
>JBJTIJ010000130.1:0-4541 GCA_046094945.1 Planctomycetia bacterium
CGGACCGCACCACGCCGTCCACCGGCACGCGCTCGCCGGGGCGCACGCGCACCGTGTCGCCCGGCTGGAGGCTGGCCACCGGCACGCGCTGCTCGCCGCGAAGGGCCCCGGGGCGCGCACCTACGCCGGCACCATCAACCAGGCCGGCGCGCTGGACATCGCCGTCGAGCAGGTGGGCGCCCAGACGGCCTGGGGCCGCATCGTGCAGGCGGTGGAGGCGGCCGAGTCCTCGCGCGCCCCGGTCGAGCGGCTCGCCGGTCACGCTGCGCTCGTCGACGAAGGACTGCCCGGACCGCACCACGCCGTCCACCGGCACGCGCTCGCCGGGGCGCACGCGCACCGTGTCGCCCGGCTGGAGGCTGGCCACCGGCACGCGCTGCTCGCCGCCGGCCTGCACGCGCGCGGCCTCGTCGGGCAGCTGGCCGGCCAGGCTGGCCAGCGCGCGGCGTCCCCGGGCCACCATCATGTGCTCGAGCAGCTCGGCCACGAGCACGAAGTCCAGGATCACCAGCGCCGAGAGCCACTCGCCGATGGCCAGCGCGGCGCCGATGGCCAGCGTCATGGACGCCTCCATCGTCATGCGGCGCTCGAGCAGCGAGGCCAGGGCCTCGCGCCACACGGGCAGCCCGCCCAGCACCACCGTGGAGGCTGCCAGCGCCTGCCACGCCCGCTGGCCTGCGTCGCCGGCAGCCAGGAAGGCCAGCGTGGCGGCGCTCACCAGCGCGATGCGCACGAGATCGCCGCGCGCGGCGCCCGCGCCGTGCCCGCTGGCGTGCCCCTCGTCGTGGCCGGCGCTCAACGGCTGCGCGGGGGCCGCTTCTCGGCCTGCTCGAGGGCCTTCTTCAGCAGGTCGCCCAGCGTGGGCTGGCGCTGCGCGGCCCGCGTGCGCTCGAGCACCTCGCGCACCGTGGCGCGGTCGGCCACGTCGTCGCCCAGCCGCTCGCCGCCGTCGCCCAGCAGCGAGAGCGCGATGCGCCGCTGCCCGGCATCGACGCTCACCACGCGCACGGTGACCTTCTGGCCCACGTGCACGGCATCGCGGGCCGAGCGGGCGCCGCCGGGGGCCAGCTGGCTCACGTGGGCCAGGCCCTCGATGCCGGCAGCGACCTCCAGGAAGGCGCCGTAGGAGGCCACGCGCGTCACGGTGCCCTCCACCAGCGAGCCCGGCGCGTGCTCGGCCGTCCACGTGACCCACGGGTCGGGCAGCAAGGCCTTCATCGACAGGCTGATGCGCTTGCCGTCGGGGCTCACCTCGAGCACCTGCACCTTCACCTGGTCGCCGGCCTTGACCACCTCCTCGGGCTTCTCGACACGCGTCCAGGCCATCTGGCTCACGTGCACGAGGCCCTCGACGCCGCCCAGGTCGACGAAGCAGCCGAAGGGCTCGACCTTCGTCACGCGGCCGCTGGTGGCCGTGCCGGGCAGCAGCGCGCGCGCCGCCCCGGCGCGCTTCTCCTCGCGCTCGCGCGCCAGCAGGCCACGGCGGCTGACGACGATGCGCCGCCGCTCGCGGTCCACCTCGGTCACCTCCACCGGGAAGGACTGGCCCACCAGCGACTCCAGCCGCTCGACACGCTCGAGGCTGGCCTGGCAGGCGGGCAGGAAGGCCGAGAGCTCGCCCACGCGCAGCTCGAGGCCACCCTTGTTGGTGCCCGTCACCTGGCCCATGAGGATGGCGCCCTTCTCGACGCTGGCCCAGTCGGCATCCTGCACGCCGCGCTGCAGCGAGCAGAGGTAGAGTTCCTGCTTGCCGTCCCATGCGTCCACGTGCACCTGCAGCGAGGTGCCCACGTCGGGGTTCTCGGCGAAGTGCGCCAGCGGCACCACGCCCTGCTCGCGCGGCCCGAACTCGACGAACACGTCGTCGCGGCCCACGTGGGTGATGATGCCCTTGCGCAGGCCGGTGCGGCGCTGCGCCGTGGCGGCCTCGCCGGGCACCTGCACCTCGTCCAGGCGCCGCTCGAAGGCGTCGCGCGTGCGCGCGCGGCTGCTGCGCGGCGCGTCCATGCCCAGCAGCGAGGTGTCGCCCAGGGCCTCGGCGATCTCGCGCTCGAGGTCGTCGTCCAGCGGCTGCCCGGAGCCGGGCTTCGTGGGGCCTGCGGTCATGGCGCGTCCTCGCGGGGGAGCCGCGAGACTACCCCCCGCACGGGCGCCTGCCACGGGTGCCAAGGGCGTCACGGCCGCCACGGCCGCCACGGGCGCCGGCACCGCGCCCGCCGCCCGCCGTGCGCGCGCGCGAGCCTAGGAAGGCAGGTTGCTGCGGCCCGGGCCCGTGTAGTAGAGCTCGTCGCCGGGCCCGCCCTTGCCCTTGCGGCCGCGGCGCTCGCCCCCGGTGAGGCCCACGGCCAGCAGCACCACGCCGCAGGCCAGCGACACCACGTGCAGCGCGTCGGAGAGCACGGTGCCCAGCACCCAGCCGGCGATGGTGCCCACGCCCAGCAGCGTCACCACCACGGCCCGCCGCGCCTGCGTGGCGGGCAGTGCCCCCGGCGGGCGCTCGGCGGCGCCGGCGATGCGGGCCTCGCCCTTGATGCGCGCCTCGGTGGCGCGCGCCGCGTCCAGCAGGCCCAGCGCGGGCTCGAGGTCGCGCGGCACCTTGGTGACGCCCTCGGCGTTGGCCGCGAGGAACTGCCCGGACTCGTGGGCCACGCGCCGGGGGTCGGTCTCCCAGCGCTGGCGGAACACCTCGTAGTCTTCCTCGCGCAGCCAGCGGTTGCCGCGGCGCTCGGCCTTGAGCGTGGAGAGGTGCCGGCCCTTGTCGTCGTGGCCGGGGTGGATCACCGTGGTCTCGGGGCGCCCGTCGAAGAGGCGGTGCAGCGTCTCGAAGTGCGCGTGCGGGTCGCCGCCGGGCACGTCCTTGAGGCCCATGCTGCCGATCAGCATGGTGTCGCCGGTGAAGAACACCCCCGGCGCCTCCAGCACGATGCCGTCGGGCGAGTTGCCCGGCGCATGCCAGACCTTGAGCGTGGTCTCGCCCAGCGGCAGCAGGTCTTGGTCGGCCGGGCGGCGCGTGGCCACCTGGCTTGCGGCCAGCGGGTGCATCACCACCTCGCAGCCCAGCCGCTCCTTGAGCACGGCCGCCCCGGAGATGTGGTCGCCGTGGCTGTGGGTGTCGATCACGTAGCGCACCGAGGCACCTGCGCCCGACACGGCCGAGAGGATCTCGCCGACGTGGTCGAGCAGCGGGTCGACGATGGCCGCCTCGCGCGTGGCGGGGTCGACCACCACGTACGAGCGGCCCCCGCGCGGGTGCGAGACCGGGATCACGTTGACTTGCCGCGGGTCTCGCATGCGGCCCAAGGTGCCGCCGGGGGGGGACGCGCGCGCCGGGCAGGCGCCCGTGGCAGGCGCGTCCCACGCGCCCGCGCGTACAACGGGGCCCGGGCCGGCCCGCAGCGCGTGGGCCGCCCGGCACAGGAGGCACGTGAGCGAGGCAGCGGCCCAGCGCAGCGCACGGCACGGATGCAGGCTCGGGGGCGGGCCCGGCCGGCGCCCGCTCGACCGCGCAGGCGGGCTGCGCACGCGGGGCCTGCCGGGCATGCTCGCGGTGCTGCTGCTGGCCGTGGCCCCGGCGGGGGCGGAGGAGGGCGCTGCGCCGCCGCAGGCGGCCCTGCGCGACGCCGCCTTCCTCGAGGCGGGGGCGTGGCTGGGGCTGAGCGAGGTGCCGCTGGTGCCGGTGGGGCAGCCGGGCGAGGCGCAGGTGCGGGCCGCCATCGCCGCGCTGGCCGGCCTGCCCAGCCCGTGGGCCGAGACCGAGCCCATCCGCTGGGGTGACGTGGAACCGCGGCCGCCCAGCTCGCTGCTGGCGGGCTACGACTGGCGCGCGCTGGACGCCACGGTGGCGGCGCTGCACGCCGCGGGCTGCCTGCCGCGCCTGCTGCTCTCGCCGGCCTGCGCGTGGGCCGAGGTGCCCGAGGGCCAGGCGCCCTACGCTGCCTTCCTGGCCGAGCGCCTGCCGGCCGCCGAGGCGCAGGCGGCGCTGCGCGCCGCGTCGGGCACCCTGCCCCCGCGGGCCGACGCCTGGGAGGGCTGGCAGCGCTTCGTGCGCGCAGTGGTCGAGCGCTACGACGGCGATGGCGAGCGCGACATGCCGGGCCTGCTGCGCCCGGTGCTCGAGCTGCAGGTGCTCGACCAGCTGCAGCGGGGCACGCGCTGGCGGGGCAGCCTCGACCAGTACCAGCGCCTGCTGCACACGGCCCGCGCGGCCGCCGGCGAGGCGCACCCGCTGGCGCGCGTGGCGCACGCGGCGCTGGACCCGGCGGGCCTGCTGCGGGCGGGCGAGGGCGAGCCCTCGCGCTGGCCCGAGCGCCTGCAGGCCAGCGTGCCGGCCCTGCCGGCCGCGGCGCGTGTCGAGGCCACGCGCGGGCTCGAGATGCTGCGGGGCGCGCTGGGCTGGCCCGCGCTGGCCGATGCCTTCCCGGTGCTGGGCAGTGGCAGCCTCGCCGAGGACCGGCGCAACCTGGCGGCCTGCCGCGAGCTGCTGGACGCCGCGGGCGGTGCGCAGGTGCCCGTGTGGCTGGTGCAGGGGCCCATGCGCCGGC
>JBJTIJ010000131.1:0-2360 GCA_046094945.1 Planctomycetia bacterium
GTGTTCGACGTCGAGCTGATCTCCTTCAGCAGCCTGCCGGTGTTCCGTGCCGGCACCCCGGGCCAGCAGTCCACCACTGCCAGCGTGCTGTTGGGCGGGATCGTGGGCGGCTGGCCGCCGGCGCCGTAGGCGAGGCCCGCCGGGATGGTGAGCTTCCAGCGCGCGCCAGGCGTCATCAGGGTGAGCGCCTCGTTCCAGCCCTGGATCAGCTGGCCCACGGCGAAGCGGGCGGGGGCCCCGCGTTCGCGCGAGGAGTCGAACACGGTGCCGTTGGTGAGCCAGCCGGTGTAGTGCACCGTGACCGGGTCGCCGTTCTTGGGCGAGGGGCCAGCCCGCCCGGGCGTGAGCACGCTGTAGACCAGCCCCGAGGGCGTGGTGACCGCCGCCTGGCCGTCGGCTGGGATCGGCTCGGCCGCCTCCAGCGCAGGGGCGGCCAGCGGGGCCAGCACGAGGGCGGCGGCAAGCATCAGGGCGTGGCGCACGGGGCGTCTCCGGGTCGCAGGTCGGGGGACAGCAAGGACGATACCCGCTCCCGCACGGCCGGCGCCTCCCGGGCTGGAGGCCCCGTGCGCGGCGCCCCTACACTGCCGCGATGACGCGTTCCCGTCCGGCGCGGCGGCCCTGGTGGGCCACGGGGCCGTTGCTCCTGCTGCTGCTGGCCCTGCCGCGCCCTGCGCCCGCCGCCGGCGAGGCGAGACCGGGCTGGACGTGGGAGGTGACGGCCGACGAGGCCCTCACGCGGCTCGAGGTACGGCTGTGCTTCGAGGGCTTCGCGCCGCGCCGGCTCAGGCTGCCGCGCCCCGCCGCGTTGCCGGCGCTGGAGGTGCTGCAGGGCGAGGGCCTGTGCCCGCTGCAGGTGGAGGGCGATGCCCTCGTGCCGGGCGCGTGCGGCCCCGACGGCTGCCTGGCCTACCGCGTGGACCTCTCGCGGCTCGAGTCGCTGCGGCTGGCCTCGCGCCACGGGCGTGACCTGCTCACCGACCCCGGTGCCTGGCTGCTGGCGCCCGCGCGCTTCACCGAGCGCGAGCGTGCCCGCTGCCGGCTGCACCTGCCGGCGGGCCTGCACGCCAGCGTGCCGTGGGCGCCGCAGCCCGACGGGGCGTGGTCCATCCCCGACACCGGCCTGCTCTTCCCCAGCCGCGTCGCCTTCGTGCGCACGCCGCCGCGCACGCGCCTGCTGGGCGGCCTGCCCTTCACGCTGGCCGTGCTGGAGGGCGCGCGGGTGGCCAGCGACGCGGGCATCGACGCGTGGCTGGGCGCCGCGGTGGAGTGCGTGAGCCAGCCGTGGGGGGGACGCTTCCCCATCCCGCGCGCGCAGGTGGTGGTGGGGCCCTCGGGCCCCAGCAGCGACCCCGTGGACTTCGGCCATGCCTACCAGAGCGGGGGCGCGGCCGTGGTGCTCGACCTCGCCAGCAACGCGCGCGACGGCGACCTGCCGCTGGAGTGGATCCTCGTGCACGAGCTGCTGCACCTGGCCATGCCGTGGATCGTGGGCGAAGACGCCTGGCTGGGCGAGGGCTTCGTGACCTACTGGCAGGAGGTGCTGCGCGGCCGCGCCGGCGCCTTCGGTGCCGCCGGGCCCTGGCAGGCGCTGGAGGAGGGCTTCCAGCGCGGCCTCTCGCAGCCCAGCATGCGCACGCTGGCCGAGGACAGCCGCGACATGCACGCGCGCCACCTCTACTACCGCGTGTACTGGTCGGGCGCGGCGCTCTCGCTGCGCATGGACGTGGCCCTGCAGCAGGAGACGCGCGGGCGCACCTCCCTGGACGACGTGCTGCGCCTGTGGTCGAGCGCGCCCTTCCGCGCCCGGCGCGGCTGGCGCGCGCTGGACCTGCTGGCCGAGACCGAGCGCGTGCTGGGCGTGCGCTCGCTGCGGGCGACCGTGGCGCCGGCGCTGGCCTCGGAGCGCTTCCCCGATCCCGAGGACACCTACCCGAGCCTGGGCCTCGTGCGCAGGGGACCGGGCCGGGTGGCCGTTCTGGGCAGCCCGCAGGCAGAGGCCCTGCGGCAGCGCATCGGCGGGCGCCCGCCCGTGCCCAGCCTCGCCACGGGCAGCGCACCCTGACCCGCTGGCGCCAAGCCAGCCGCCCGGGGCGCAGGGCGCCGTCGGCGGGGATCACGACAGGGAGGGAGATGGTGCCGAAGCCGGGACTTGAACCCGGAAGGCCGGTTAAAGCCGCTAGCTCCTGAAGCTAGTGCGTCTGCCAATTCCGCCACTTCGGCACGAAGGGAGGAAGGGGCACTCTACGGGCGACCGGGGAGGGGTCAACCCACGGCGCCCCGGCCGGCCGGCGGGGCGACGGCCAGCCGCGCCGGGGCGCAGGCCGGGCCGCAGGTCGGGCCGCAGGTCGGGGCGGTAT
>JBJTIJ010000132.1:0-2575 GCA_046094945.1 Planctomycetia bacterium
CCCGCCCACCCCACCCCCCCGCGCCCGGCGCGCGCCCCCGGGGCGCCCCGGGTGCACCCGTGGCCCCGCGAGGGCGTGGCGGGCCTCGAGCGCGTGGCCGCTGCCTGGATGAAGGCGGACGTGGAGCGCGGCGTCGCGCTCTACGAGGGCATCTTCGCCCTGCTGCCCGCCGACCCCTTCGTGCGCAACAACCTCGGCTTCCTGCTGCGCGAGGCCGTCACGCCCTACACCACGCAGGAGCCCAACGGCGTGCAGCACCTGCGGCCCGACGCCCCGTGGCGCGTGCGGGGCTGGCTGGAGCGCTCGGTGGCAGCCTACGGCGAGGCGGTGCGCCTGCTGCCGGCCGCCGACGACAAGGATCGCGACGAGGCCGAGGCCTGGGACGTGGCCGGCATCGTCAACGACCTGGGCCTGATGCTGCACTACTTCGCCGACGTGCAGGACCTGCCGCGGGCCGAGGCGCTCTACTGGCGTGCCCTGCGCATGACGGCCTTCGCCTTCAAGGACACCTACGCCCCCAACCTGCAGCGCCTCTACGGCACCCTGCTGCGCGACCGCGAGTGGTCCTGGTACCTGGCCGCGCGCAGTGCGCGCGACGCCATCCTGCTGGAGACCGGCGAGCTGGACCGGGCCACGGGCAAGCCCGTGCTGGCGCCCGACAGCGCCAAGCGCGAGGCCGCCTCCCGCGACCTCGAGGCGCTCCGGGCGCGCCTTGTGCGTACATTGCAGGAGGACGCCGAGAGCGACGGCCTCCCCTTCCCGCCGCCTGCGGCCGCCCCGGCCGCTCCCGGCGGCGAGGGCAAGTGACACCGCAGGTCCCCCGGAGACGCCCGATGGCCCGCCCGAGCACCGCCCGAATCCCCTGGCTGGCCCTGCTGCTGGCCGCCGGCCTCCTGCTGGCCCCCACGGCCCGCCGGGCGCACGCCGACGCGCTGGGCGACGGCGCCAAGGCGCTGCAGGAGAAGCGCTGGGCCGATGCGGCCGACGCCTACGCCAAGGCGCTGGGCGCCGAGCGCACGCGCCGCGCCGCGGCGCTGGGCCTCTCACGCGCCGCCTCGCGCGGCCGGCTCGCCGAGCGGCTGGGCGAGGCCGAGGACGCGGCCACGCGCCTGGTGAAGGAGAAGCCCGACGACGTCGAGGCGCGCGTGGCGCTGGGCCACGTGTTCATGGCGCAGGCGCAGGGCAAGGACGACCAGAAGGCCAAGGAGTTCACCTTCCGCGACGCGCAGTCCCAGTTCGAGAAGGCGCTGGCCGTGGCCCCCGACGACGCCGAGGCCGTGGCCGGCCTGGCGCAGGCCGTGTGGCTGCAGGGCGACTTCGAGCGCGTGGTGGAGATCACCGACGGCGCGCTGGAGCGCAAGCCCTCGGGCCCGGCGTGGTACTGGCAGGGCCAGGCCTACTACGAGCTGGCGCGCGCGCGCTACGCCAGCGAGCCCGCCAGCGAGGCCACGCTGGCGCTGTTCCGCAAGGCGCTGGGCGCCTACGAGGCCAGCGTCAGGCTCGAGCCCGCCTCCTACGACGCCTGGATGCAGCTGGGCTACGCCAGCCAGTACCTGGGCGCCGAGCACGTGGCCGGCGCGCTGGAGGCCTACAAGAAGGCGGCCGCGCTCGACGGCGAGAGCCGCTACCCGCTGCTGGGCCTGGGCGCGCTCTACGCCAACCGCGGCGACGAGTACGTGCCGGCGCTGGAGGCGCTGGCGCGCGAGCAGCCGCAGAACGCGGTGGTGTGGTTCTTCCTGGGCTACACGCACCACACGGCGCAGCGCTGGGAGCCCGCGGCCAAGGCGCTGGAGGCCTACCTCGCCAAGAGCAAGCGCCCTGACCCGCAGGCCTGGCTGTGGCTGGGGCAGGCGCTGGCCAAGGCCGGCAAGGAGGCCGAGGCGGTCAAGGCGCTGGAGAAGGGCCTCGCGGCCGACCCGCGCAGCGAGTTCCTCGCCGAGGAGCTCGACCAGCGCCTGCGCGGCGTGCACGCGCGCGCGGCCGGCGAGAGCGTGGCCGATGCCAAGGCCTGCGCCGAGGCCTACGAGCGGCTGGCGCGCCTCGCGCCCGAGAACCCCTACGTGCTCAACAACGGCGGCTTCATCCTGCGCGAGGCCTACGTGCGCCACCAGGGCGACGCGGCCTGGCTGCCGGTGCTCAAGGCCTCGACGGCGCTCTACGAGCGCGCGGCCACGCTGATCGACGCCCTGCCGCAGGACGTGCTCGAGGGCGCGCCCTTCGCCAAGCGCTACGCCTGGGCGCAGGTCACCAGCGACACGGGCCTGATGTTCCAGTTCTACGACGCCACGCGCGACGCCGGGAAGGCCGAGGCCTACTACCTGCGCGCGCTGCGCCTGAGCGAGGACGGCTACTTCGACGCCTGGAACAACCTGCACCGCCTCTACCTCGGCCAGCAGGCGTGGGACAAGGCCTACGCGCTGGCGCAGCGCGCCGCCGAGGGCCTCAAGCAGGAGTCAGGTGCGCCGCACGCCACGGGCCGCGCCATGGCCGCCGCCGAGCTCAAGCGCCTCGTGTCCGAGGGCAAGGTGAAGGACCAGTAGCCGGCACGGCCGGCACGGCCCTCCCTCGCCCGGCA
>JBJTIJ010000133.1:0-5894 GCA_046094945.1 Planctomycetia bacterium
CCGCCGAACCAGTAGATGCGGGTGTAGGCCACGCCGTAGGCGTAGGCCTGCGGGCTGGCTCCCGCGGCGTCGTACAGCAGGGGCGCCCGCACGAAGCCCAGCGCGCCCGCCAGCAGGCCCAGCACCAGCGCGCACAGGCCCCGCAGGCCCCGCAGGCGCAAGCCGCGCAGGCGCAGGCCGCGCCCGACACGCACATGCCGCGCACCCGGCGGGCGCGCCGCAGGCCGCGCGGCGCGCGTGGGGTCGGGAGGCGAGGCGGGGCAGGCGGCCATGGCAGGGGCTCCGGGGGCCTGCATCATCCGACACCGGGCAGCCGGGCACCGTTCCCGGCCGCAGGTCGTGGCCGCAGGTGTCGGGCGCCGGCCTCGGGCTCGCTCCCGGGCACACGGTCGGGGCGCCGGCGCCGGGCGCCCCGGCCCTGAGCCCGGAGCCCGGGCCTAGCGCTCGGAGGCCTTGCTGGCCGGGCGGGCGGCTGCCTGCTTGCGGTCGCTGCCCTCGCCGTAGCCCGTGCCCGCCGTGCGGGCGGCCGGGCTCTCCACGCGGCGCGCATCTTCCATCAGGTTGATGTCGTAGAGCACTTGGTCGAGCCAGTCGCCGGCCATGATGCCGCTCTCGCGCTGCGGCGTGGCCGGCGAGATGCACGAGGCCAGCGGCTGCAGCAGCGTCCACGGCGTGGGGTGGCAGAACTGCACCACCGAGAAGCGCTCGCCCTGCTGGCCGGGCTCGGCCACCACGCGGTGGATGCCCGTGGGGATGCGCCCGTTGGTGATGCGCTCGAGCATCAGCCCGCTGTTGATGATGGCGCAGCCCTCGCGCGCCACCGCGTCCACCCACGTGTCGCCCACCTTCACCTGCAGGCCCCGCGCCGTGGCGCGCGGCAGGGCGGTGATGAGGTTGATGTCGCCGTGCTCGCCGGCCCAGATGTAGTCCTTGCCCGGCGCGGCGGCCATGGGCGGGTAGCGGATGGCACGCGCCAGCGTGGGGCCGTCCACCAGCATGCCGTCGAAGTAGCCCGGCGCGCAGCCCACGCCCTCGGCCACGATGCGCAGGAAGCGGCGCTGCAGGTCGAAGATGCGCTCGAAGAACACCATCAGCACGCGGTCGATGCCGGACACCACGTCGTCGGGCAGCCGGCGCTCCATGTAGCGGTGCGGGTAGCGCTTGCGCAGCGGGTGCCCCGGGGGCAGCTCGCGCCCCCAGTTGAGCATCTCCTTCCAGTCGGGCTTGTCGTTGACGGCGGCCGTCTCCACCAGCAGGCCGGTGTAGCCCGCCTGCCCCATCGAGCCGGGCACCACGTAGCGGCGCTTGACCTCGGCGGGGAGGTGGAAGAAGTCGGCCAGCCGGCCGTAGGCCTCGTCGATGATGCCGGTGGGCACGTCGTGGCGCGCGTAGACGAAGCCCGTGCCCAGGCTGCTCATCACGCCCTCGATCACCGCCTTGCGCTGCGCGCGGCCGCCGCGCTCGTAGGCCAGCAGGTCGACCTCGAGGATGCGCGGCGCCGCCGGGCGCGCGCGCCGCGCCCCGGGCGCCCCGGGCACCCCGGGCGCCCCGGGCGCGGCGGGCAGCACCCAGTCGCGCGCCGCGGGCTGGCGCGGCGACGGCTTGCGCACGGCCGCCTTGGGCACGCGCGTGCGGGCCTGCCCCCGCGCGGCCAGCTTGCCGCGGGCCACGGCCTAGCCCCGCCGCGCCTGCGCGGCCACGCGCGCCTCGCGCCGCTCGCGGATGCGGCCCAGCTCGATGCGCGGCACCGCGTCGATGAGCCGGCGCGTGTAGTCCTCGCGCGGCGCGGCGTAGATCTCGTGCGCGGCGCCCATCTCCACGATCTTGCCGTCCTTCATCACGGCCATCGTGTCGCTCATGAACTTCACCACCGAGAGGTCGTGGCTGATGAAGATGTAGGTGAGGCCGTGGGCCTCCTGCAGGTCCTTGAGCAGGTTGAGCACCTGCGCCTGCACGCTCACGTCCAGCGCCGACACCGACTCGTCGCAGATGATGAAGCGCGGCTGCAGGGCCAGGGCGCGCGCAATCGAGATGCGCTGGCGCTGCCCGCCCGAGAACTCGTGCGGGTAGCGGTTCATGTGCTCCGGCAGCAGCCCCACCTCCTTGAGCAGCGCCGCCACGCGGTCCTGCCGCTCGCTGCGCGAGGTGATGATGCGGTGCACCTCCATGGGCTCCGCGAGCATGTCGCCCACGGTCATGCGCGGGTTGAGCGACGAGTACGGGTCCTGGAAGATGATCTGCATGTGCCGGCGCATGGCGCGCAGCTCTTCCTGCGGCACCTTGGCCAGGTCACGGCCGTCGAAGCTCACCTCGCCGCCCGTGGGCTCGATCAGGCGCAGGATGGCCCGGCCCGTCGTGGTCTTGCCGCAGCCCGACTCGCCCACCAGGCCCAGCGTCTGGCCCGGCCACACGTCGAAGCTCACGCCGTCCACGGCCTTGACGTGGCCCACCGTGCGGCTGAACAGGCCCTTCTTGATCGGGAAGTGCACCTGCAGGTCGCGCACCGACAGCAGCGGCGCGCCCTGCGGCGCCAGCAGCTTGTCGCGGCCCTGCGTCTCCAGCGCCTTGAGCGCCGCCGGGTCCAGCGGCTTCTCCTGGATGTGCAGGCGGTGCTCGTCGTCCAGGCTCCACGACATGAAGGTGGAGGTGGTGGGCAGGCGGCGGTAGCGCGTGTCCAGGCCCGGGCGGCAGGCCAGCAGGCTGCGCGTGTACGGGTGCTTGGGCGCGCCGAAGATCTGCTCCACGTCGCCGTACTCGACGAGGTGGCCCTGGAACATCACCGCCACCTGGTCGGCGATCTCGGCGATCACGCCCAGGTCGTGCGTGATGAACAGGATCGACATGCCGCGCTGGTCGCGCAGGCGGCGCAGCAGGTCCAGGATCTGCTTCTGGATCGTCACGTCCAGCGCCGTGCTGGGCTCGTCGGCGATCAGCAGGCGCGGGTTGCAGGCCAGCGCCATGGCGATCATCACGCGCTGCTTCTGGCCGCCCGACATCTCGTGCGGGTAGGAGTCGATGCGCCGCTCGGGGTCGGGGATGTCCACCTCGCGGAACAGGGCGAGCGCGCGCTGGCGGGCCTCGTCGCGGCTCACGCCCTCGTGCACCATGATGGGCTCCATGACCTGGTCGCCCACCCGGAACACCGGGTTGAGCGAGGTCATGGGCTCCTGGAAGATCATCCCGATCTCCTTGCCGCGGATCTTGCGCATGTCCTTGAGGGGCATGCCGACCAGGTCGCGGCCCAGGAACGAGATGCGGCCCGCGTGGATGCGCGCGGTCTCGGGCGGCAGCAGGCGCATGACGGTCAGCGAGGTGACCGACTTGCCCGAGCCCGACTCGCCCACCACGCCCAGCGTCTGGCCCTCGCGGATCTGCAGCGAGACGCCGTCGACGGCCTTGACCACCCGGTCCTCGGTGTGGAACCAGGTCTTCAGGCCCTCGACCTCGAGGATGGGCGCGCCGTGCGGGGTGTTCATGGGCGCATCCTGCCTGCGTGGTGCTGGGCTGTCAACCGGGCCCGCACGCTGGCGCACCGCCGGGCGCGGGCCCTGCGCCGGCTCGTGCCGGCCCGTGCAGGCCCGCGCAGGACGGCACGGCGCGCCGGCGCGTAGGCTGGCGCCGTGAGCCGCGCCAAGGTCCAGTCCGACGAGGCGCTGGTGCTGCGCACGATCCCCTTCGGCGACACCAGCCAGGTGGTGCACCTGGCCACGCCCGAGCACGGGCTGGTGGCCGCGCTGGCCAAGGGCGCGCACCGCCCGGGCAGCGAGGTCGAGGGCGGGCTGGTGGCCTTCTCGCAGGGCACCGCGTGGTGGCCCGCCGCCGCCAGCGCACGCGCCTCGAACCACAGCACCCACGTGCCCACCTGCTCGCGCGGCGTCACGGCCAGCGCGCGCAGCGCCGTGACCGCGGCGCGGTAGAGCGCCGGCAGCGGCAGCTGCGGCCGCATCCACAGCCGCACCAGCTCGAGCACGTAGCAGGCCGCGCGGTAGCGCTCCAGGTCGCTGGCCAGCTGGCGCCACGAGTCGCGCTGGCGGAAGCGCTTGAGCAGCGCCAGGCCCTCCTCGTCCTCGCGTGCGCTGGCGGCGGCGGGCCACCGCCCCGCGCTGGAGGGCTGCGCCGGCTGCGGGCAGCCGCTGGCCGGCACGCTGGTCTTCGCGCCCGCCGCCGGCGGCTGCGCGCACGCGCGCTGCGCGCCCGCCGGCCCGCAGCGCCGGCTCACGCTCACCGGGCTGGCCGCGCTGCGACGCCTCTACACGCTGCGCCTGCAGGAGCTGGCCGCCGACCCGCCCGCGCCGCCGGCCGTGCGCCTGCTGCGCAGCCTGCACGACCTGTGGATCCCCTGGACGCTGGAGCGGCGCCCGCACGCCCTCGACCACCTGCCACGCGCCTGAGCAGGGCCGGCAGGCCCCCGCGTGCGCGGCGCCCTGCCCCCCCGCCGGTAGGGTGGGGGGCATGACCGGCGCCTTGCCCCGTCCCGCTGCGCACGCCCAGCAGCCCGTGCGTCCGGTGCGCCCGGTGCGTGCCGTGGCTGCGCTGGCTGCGCTGGCCGCGCTGGCACTGCCGGCCGCCGCCTGCTCCGGCGGCGGCTCGAGCCGCTCCTCGTCGGGCATGGGCCTCTCCCAGCTGGGCACCAGCACCGTGCCCATCCCGGGCGACACGCGCCGCGCGGGCCGCGAGGGCTTCTCGGTGGCGCCCAAGCGCGAGGTGACGGCCGCCGAGCAGGAGGCCTCGCTGGCGCGCTCGCGCGAGACGGCCGAGCGCCTGTGGGCGCAGGCCGAGCGCCTCGAGCCGCGCGACCCCGAGGAGGCCGGCGACACCTACCGCGACATCGCCGAGGACCACCCGGGCTCGCCGCGCGCCGCCGAGGCCAAGTTCCGCGAGGGCCGCGCCTACGTGCGGGCCGGCGAGTACCGCGACGGTGTCGAGGCGCTCAAGGCCTACATGGACCTCGTGCCCGCCAACCCGCACCTGGCCGAGGTGGAGCAGCTGTGCTTCGAGGCCGGCACGCGCTACCTCGCCGGCATCTCGGGCCTCGCCGGCATCTTCAAGAGCCGCGACGTGGCCTACGGCATGCTCGAGTACGTCCCGGCCACCTTCCCCAACGGGGCCTACGCCGACGACGCCCTGCTGGCGCTGGGCGATGCCTTCGGTGCGCAGGACGACAAGGACCTGTGGATCAAGGCCGTGGTGGCCTACCGCTCGCTGCTGCTGCGCTACGCCGACAGCCCGCTGCGCCCGCGCGCCTGGCTGGGGCTGGCGCGCACCTGCCTGCGCCGCGACCAGGGGGCGTCGTGGCACGGCGGCTACGTGCAGCTCGACCCGCGCGAGCCGGTGCCGGACACGTCGCAAGACCCGGCCGCGCTGGCCTTCGCGGGCCCGGTGGAGAGCGGCCCGGGCCTGGCGCTCAAGGCCTGCGAGGCGCTGCTGGCCGAGGAGGCGCGCGCCCCCGGCCGCGCCAGCGCCGCCGAGCTGGCGCAGGCCCGCGAGCTGGCCGCGCGTGCGCGCGAGCGGCTGGCCGCCAAGGACGACACCATCGCTGCCTACTACGGGGGGGCGGGCGGCGGCGCCGCCGCCGACCCCTACCGGCGCGCAGCGGCGCGCCTGCGAGGCCAGCCCGAGCCGGCGCCGCGCGCCGTGCCGGTGCCCGTGCTTGCCGGCAGCACGCTGCCCACGGGTTCGTTGCCCAGCGGTTCGTTGCCCAGCGTCACGCCGCCCGCCGGCACCGTGCCGCTGCCCGCGCCCGTGACTGCGCCGGCCGCAGGTCCCGCGGCGACGCCCGCGCCCGCGGCGCCGCCCGCGCCCGCGCCGACGCCCGCCACGGCACCGGCGCCCGCCACGGCACCGGCGCCCGGGCCCGGGCCCGCCCGGCGCGGCTAGAAGCCGCCCTCGAGGCC
>JBJTIJ010000134.1:0-4085 GCA_046094945.1 Planctomycetia bacterium
GCTGCGCGGCCTCTAGGCCGGGAGGCGCCCCGGCGGGCCGTGGCCCGGATCCATGCGGGTCCCGGGCGGGCGTGCCGCGGGGGTGCGGCCTGCAGGCCGCCGGCGCCGGGCCCAAGGCTAGGGAGCGTGCCCCCCCGGACGTAACGTCGGCGGTTTGCGCCCGCGTCCGGCGGCCCCGGCGCAGGGGCTGGCCGACGGGTCGGGCGCGGGCTGGAGGGCCCTTGGCCTACCGTCCCGACCTGCCGCTGATCGTCCAGGGCGACCGTTCCCTGCTGCTGGAGACCGGCGGTCCCCAGTTCGCGGCGGCGCGCGACGCCATCGCGCCCTTCTGCGAGCTGGTCAAGAGCCCCGAGCACGTCCACACCTACCGCATCAGCGCGCTGTCGGTGTGGAACGCCGCCTCGGCGGGCCTGCCCGCCGAGGCCATGCTGGAGGCCCTGCAGCGCTTCAGCCGCTTCGACGTGCCGGCCAACGTCAAGCGCGACCTCGTCGACCTGCACGGCCGCTACGGGCGCCTGCGGCTGGAGGCCGGCGAGCAGGGCCTGTGGCTGGCCTCGCGCGACCCGGCCCTGCTGCTGCAGGCGGCCTCCAGCCCGCTCACGCGCGGCCTGGTGGGCGCGCCGGCCGCCGACGGGCGCCTGCCGGTGGCACGCGAGCACCGCGGCGAGATCAAGCGCGCGCTCGTGAAGCTCGGCTGGCCGGTCGAGGACCTCGCCGGCTACGTGGACGGCGGGCCGCTGGACGTGCAGCTGGCCACGAGCCTGCCCGACGGGGCGTCGTTCCGCCTGCGCGACTACCAGTTCGAGGCCGTGGAGGCCTTCCACCGGGGCGGCAGCCTGCAGGGCGGCAGCGGCGTGGTGGTGCTGCCCTGCGGCGCGGGCAAGACGGTGGTGGGCCTGGGCGCCATGGCGCGCATCGGCCGCAAGACGCTGATCCTGACCACCAACCACACCTCCGTCACGCAGTGGCGGCGCGAGCTGCTCACGAAGACCAGCCTGCGCGAGGACCAGGTCGGCGAGTACACGGGCCAGGCCAAGGAAGTGCGGCCGGTCACCATCACGACCTACCAGATCCTGACCTGGCGCAAGAGCAAGACCGACGCCTTCCCGCACTTCGACCTGTTCCGGCAGGACGACTGGGGCCTGGTCATCTACGACGAGGTGCACATGCTGCCGGCGCCCGTGTTCCGTGTCACGGCCGACATCCAGGCCACGCGGCGCCTGGGCCTGACGGCCACGCTGGTGCGCGAGGACGGGCAGGCCGAGGACGTGTTCACCCTCATCGGCCCCAAGCGCATGGACGTGCCGTGGAAGGTGCTCGAGCGCAGCGGCTGGATCGCCGAGGCGCTGTGCCGCGAGGTGCGCGTGCCGCTGCCGGCCGAGCTGCGCAAGCGCTACGCGCTGGGCGACCAGCGCACGCAGTTCCGCCTGGCGGCCGAGAACCCGGCCAAGCTCGAGGTGCTCGACACGCTGCTGGCCCGGCATGCTGGCGAGCAGGTGCTGGTGATCGGCCAGTACCTCGACCAGCTCGACGAGGTGGCGCGCCGCACCGAGGTGCCCCTCATCAACGGCAAGACGCCCAAGGAGGGGCGCGTGGCGCTCTACGAGCGCTTCCGCGCCGGCGAGCTGCGCCGGCTGGTGGTGAGCAAGGTCGGCAACTTCGCCGTGGACCTGCCCGACGCGAGCGTCATCGTCCAGCTCAGTGGCACCTTCGGCTCGCGCCAGGAGGAGGCCCAGCGCCTCGGGCGCGTGCTGCGCCCCAAGCAGGACGGCCGCCGCGCCCTGTTCTACACGCTCGTGAGCGACGAGACCGTGGAGCAGGACTTCGGCCAGCATCGCCAGCTGTTCCTGGCCGAGCAGGGCTACGCCTACGAGATCCTGGGCGCGCACGAGGTGCTCCGGGGGGCCTGCGCGTGAGCCGCACGCCGCGCACGCCCAGCACGCCGCGCACGCCCAGCACGCCGCTGCCGGCCCCGGCCCCGGCCACGGCGGCCGGGGCGACGGGCGCAGCCGGGGGAGCGGGGGCTGGCGGGGCTGCGGCGGCGCGCCGCAAGCGGCCGGCCGGCATCGCGCTGCGCAAGCACCTCGATGCGCTGCGCGTGGCCGACCTGCGCGACGTGCACGCCTTCTGGCTGGGCGAGGAGGCCGGCGGCGAGACGGCACGCCGCGAGGTGCTGGCTGCCCTCGAGCGGGCCATGCGCGACGAGGGCCTCGTCTACCGGCGCGTGAAGACGCTCACGCGCAAGGTGCTGGACGTGCTGCTCATGCTGCTGCGGCGCGAGGGCCACGCCAGCGACCTGCCGGGGCTGTTCCGCCGGCTGCCGGGCGAGGAGGCCCTGCGGCTGGAGTTCCACGAGGCCGAGGCGGGCCTCAAGGCGCTGGCGCGGCGCGGCTTCCTGGCCGAGCTTGACGAGGTGGGCGCGGCCGCCGGCCGCACGGTCTACGCCGTCCCGCACGAGCTGGCCGGGCTGCTCGACAGCCTGTTCCGCGAGGAGACACGCACGGTCGCCTCGGTGCTGCGGCTCGAGGACCACCTGCGCGGGCTCTCGGCCAGCGAGCGGGAGCGCCTGCGCACGGCCTTCCCCGCGCTGGGGCAGGCCGGCGAGCCCGGCGAGGCGGCGCGCGTGCTGGGCCCGGGCGGCGCGCCCGCGCTGCTGGCCCGCCTGGATCCCGCGCTGGCGCGGCTGGCCGAGGCGCTGGCCCTCGAGCAGGGCGGCCTCGTCACGCGCAGCGCCTGGGCGCAGGCTCCGCTGGCCGGCGCGGGGGCGTGGGCGCGCGCTCCCTGGGCGGCGGCGCTGGAGGCCGCCTGCGTGGGCACGGTGGCACGCCTCTCGCTGGCCGCCGAGGGCCTCGCCTGCGACGACGAGGTGCTGGTGGTGTTCCACGAGGTGCTCGACGGCCTGCTGGCGCGCCGCGACGCGAGCCAGGCGCCGCCCGAGGCCGTGCATGCGCCGGGCTGCGACCTCTACTCGGACCTGTGCTGGTTCCTCGAGCACCTGCGCCGCGTGCCGGTGAAGACCGCACGCGACGGCGAGGTGGCGAAGACGGCGCTCAAGCGCATCCAGGACGGCTTCGTCTCGCGCGAGTCGCCGGTGGCGGGAGCGGCCGAGGTGTGGGCCGAGGTGCGTGCGGCAGCCGAGCACCTGGCACTGGTCAAGGTGGACGCGGAGGGCTTCCTGGAGGTGCGCCCCGAGGGCGAGCGCTTCGTGCGCCTGCCGCTGGAGCGCAAGGCCCACGACGTCTACCGCCTGGCGCTCGAGCAGCCCGGCCCCGGGGGGCGCAGCCTGCACCAGCACGAGCTGCGGCGCGTGCTGGCCGGCCTGCTCGTGCGCGAGCCGGCGCGCTGGTGGCACGGGCACGGGCTGGCGCTGCTGGCGCGCCACCGCTACCTGGGCGAGCTCGAGCAGCGCGGCATCCGCGAGCGCTTCCGCGACCGCTTCTTCTCGGCCTGGTTCTCCGGGCGCGAGACGCTGGCGGACCTGGTGCGCGAGCTCGAGCAGCACTGGCTGCCGCGCCTGTTCCTGATGGGCCTGCTGGACGCTGGGCTGGAGGGCGACCGCGTGGTGGCCTGGCGCCTGTCGGCGCTGGGCGCGCGCGTGCTGGGCGCCAGCGTGGCGCCGGCGCCGGCCGGCGAGCGGCCCCTGCGCGTCACGCCCGACTTCGAGGTGCTGGTGCTGCCGGAGGGCGACGTGGTCGACCTCGTGCACCGGCTCGACGGCTTCGCGCCGCGCACCCAGTCGGGCGAGGTGGTGCACTTCCGCCTCACGCGCGAGGGGCTGGAGACAGCGGTGATGGGGGGCCGCGGTCTCGACGAGCTGCTGGGATTCCTGGAGGCGCGCTCCACCGGCGGCGTGCCGCAGAACGTGGCCTACACGCTGCGCAGCTGGGCGCAGGGCGTCTCGTTTGCCACGCTGGAGCGGGGCGTGGTGCTGCGGGCCCACGACGAGGCGGCGCTGGACCGCATCCTGGCCGTGCCCGGCATGGCGGCCTACGTGATCCGGCGCCTGTCGCCCCGCGAGGCCTTCCTGCGCGAGGAACCGCAGGACCGCAAGCTGCTGGCGGCCCTGCGCGAGCAGCTTGCGGTCC
>JBJTIJ010000135.1:0-1591 GCA_046094945.1 Planctomycetia bacterium
CGGCTTGCCATCCGGCCCCACCGGGCGCCACTGGCGGTCCTTGGGCTGGAACCAGAAGAACGACGGCATGCGCGTGTCGAGGCGGTAGGCGTCGGGGTACTTGATCCAGCGCTCGAGCCACTGCGGCGTGACCTTGTCGAAGATGTAGGTCAGCGTCGGGCCCACGCGCGGCAGCTGCTCGTAGCCCACCTGCGGCCCGAAATCCTTGATCTTGTGGCAGCCCTGGCAGCCGTAGCGGATGATGGCGTGCTCGCCCTTGTCCCAGGCCTCGGCGTCCCACGAGTAGCCCTTGGGCTTGTGGGCCAGCTGCGGCCAGTGGTTCTGGTCGTCCACGTTCTCGTCCGGGTCTTCCTCGTCGAAGTCCGTGTCGCGCAGGCGCTGCATCTCCAGCTGCGTGCGCACGCGCGCGATCTCGCGCCGCGGGCCGTCCACCGCGCCGGGCGCGGGCGGCAGCGCCAGCTTGCCGAAGCTGTCCAGCGGGGCCAGCACGCGCTGGCCCTTGCCCGCCACCTCGTGCACCTGCGCCACCCAGCCGTGGTCGAGCGACTCGGTGTAGGTCACCGGCCAGCCGAAGCCCTGCTTGTGGCACTTGAAGCACATGCCCTGCACGTACTCGCGGGCGATCATCGGGAAGTCGACGAACTGCGGCTTCTTCCAGTCGTAGTCGGCCTTCCACTGCGCCAGCTGCTCCTCCGAGCGCGCCGCGTGCGCGGTGCGCGAGAAGTCGGTGCTCCAGCCCACGCCGTGGTGGCACACGCTGCAGCCCACGGCCTCGATGCTGTGCGGGCTGCTGGGGCCGGCGATGAGGTCCAGGCCGGGGTGCGCCGACATCCACGTCTCGAAGCCGTGGTCCTTGCGGAACTTCTCCACCGCGCCGTCCAGCGCGGCCAGCGCCTCGGCCGGCGGCGGCAGCGAGCTGGCGCCCGCCTCGGGCGTGCCCGGCGCGGGGTAGGGATCCTCCACCCCGTAGGCCTTGGCGATCTCGCTGGCGAAGATGCGGCCGATGGCCTCGTCGGTCATGTCCTGCTTGTCGATGCCCAGGTGGCAGGTCATGCACCGGTCCACCTTCACGTTCGTGGCGAAGTTCCAGTTGTCGTGGATGTTCTTCAGCACGACCTGCTTGATCTCGAGCGTCTTGGCGATGAAGTCGATCACCGGCGCGTTGCGCCACTGGTTGTTCTCGTACTTCTGCGCCAGGCCCGCCTCCGCGCCCTGCGCGGCACGGTAGGCCGCCAGCCGCTCCTCGGCTGCCTTGAGCGCGGCCTCGGCCGGCTTGCGGATGTCGCGCACCTTGGCCGCCACCGCGTCGTGGTCGGCCTGTGCCGCCTCCACGCCACGCTCGGCGCGCTGCAGCTCCGAGGCCCAGCGGTTGAGCGTCTCGCGCGCGGAGTCGCACGAGAAGGAGGTCAAGGGCCTGCTCTCGCCGGCGCGTTACCGCTACGAGCTGGCGCTGCACCACGAGAAGGAGGGCCACGGCTCGCAGGCCGACAGCGAGAAGGCGCGCGAGACGCTCAACCGCTGGGCCTCGGAGCTGCAGCGCGCCGAGCGTGGCGTGGAGGCGGCACAGGCCGACCACGACGCGGTGGCGGCC
>JBJTIJ010000136.1:0-7160 GCA_046094945.1 Planctomycetia bacterium
GCACAACCCCGCGCACACGCGCGCACACAGGCCCGCGCCCAGGCTCCCGCAGGCGCCCCCGGCGCAGGCGCCCGCTACGCCCGGGCCGCCGCGGCAGGGCCCGTCCCCACAGGCTCCGGCGCCGCCGCCGGCGGCCATGCCCCGCTCTCGGCGGCGCAGGTGCGCGCCGTGGCGGCGCGCTTCCAGGCCCTCGCGGCGCCCAGCCGGCTGCGCGTGCTCGACACGCTGATGCAGGGCCCGCTGGGCCTGGGCGCCCTGGCCGCACGCGCGGGCCTGTCGCTGTCCAACGCCTCGCGGCAGGTGGCCGCGCTCGAGCAGGCCGGCTGCGTCCAGCGCCGTCGCGAGGGACGCGAGCTCACGGTGGCCATCGCCGACCCCACGCTGGTGGAGCTGTGCGCGCTGGTGTGCGGCGCCATCGCCCGGCGCGCCCAGCACGAGCAGGCCGCGCTGGGCCAGCGCACGCGCCGCTAGCGCGAGGCGCCCTGCAGCAGCCCGTGCACCACGCGCGCCGCGGCACGCAGGTCGGGCACCACCCAGCGCGCGCCGGCCGCCTCCAGCTCGTGGCGGTCGCCGGCGCCGTGCAGCACGCCGATGGTGTCGATGCCGTGGGCCCGCGCGCCCTTCACGTCGTGCTCGCGGTCCCCCACCATCAGCACGCGCGGCCCGCCCGCGAGGCCCAGCGCCGCCAGCGCACGGCCCACCAGCTGCGCCTTGCTCTCGTGGTCCAGCGCCAGGCTGCGGCCGCACAGCGCCTCGAAGTGCTGGCGCACGCCGAAGGCGCGCAACAGGCGCTCGCTGTACACCTCGGGCTTGGCCGTGGCCACCGCCATGCGCACGTGCGGCGCAAGGCCCTCGAGCACCTCGCGCAGGCCCTCGGCCGGCGTGGTCATCGCCACGCAGTGCACGTCGTAGTGCTCGCGGTAGGCACGCACCCAGCACGCCACCTGCCCTGGGTCGTCCGTGCCCAGCAGGCGCGCGGCGCTCTCCTCGATCTGCGGCCCCACGAAGCGGCGCATCTCCTCGGGCGGGCGCACCGGGCGGCCCATGGCGCGCAGCGCATGCGCCATGCTGGCGCCGATGCTGGCCACCGAGTCGATCAGCACGCCGTCGAGGTCGAAGAGCACGGCGTCGAGCGGGAGGCCGGGTCGCGGCATGCCGCCATCCTCGCCCCAGCCGGGCGCCTGTCGCCCCGCACCCGGGGCGAGGGTCCCGGCCGGGCGGGCGGCCGCGGGCCGCAGGCAGGCCCTAGGCCCCGCACGCCGGCACGCGCGCAGCGCCGGGCGTAGCATCCAGCGGCATGGACCCGCTGGCGCCGCCCCCTGCCGCCGGCTCGCGGCCGCCGCCGCGCGCGCCGCGCGACACGGCGACGGGGCTGCAGCGCGTGGGGCTGCAGCGCGTGGGGCTGCGGCGCGTAGGGCTGAAGCGTGCGGGGCTGGCCCTGCTGCTGCTGCTGGGCCTGGCGTCCGTGCTGCTGCTGCTGGCCCCGGCGCTGGGGCTGGAGGCCTTGCTGCCCGGCGTGCGCGAGGTGGCCCTGCCTGCGGCCGGCCCCGAGCTGGGCGCGGAGGGCCCCGCGCGCGCCTCGGGCCCGCGCCTCTCTGCCGCGCCGGCCGCCGCTCCTGCCGCCCACGGCCCCGTGCGCGTCGAGGTGGTGGACCTCGTCGGCCGTCCGCTGCCGGGCGTGCGCGTGCGGGCGGTGCCCGCGCCGCAGGCCGCGCCCGACGGCAGCGCCGCGGCACCCTGGACCAGCGATGCCCTCGGGCTCGTCCACATCGCCGACCTGCCCTACGACGGCCGCACGCAGGTGCAGGCCTTGCTGCGCCCGCAACCCTCCGGCGAGGTGAGCGACGAGTCGTTCGACGTGGAGGTGGGCCAGGACAGCTGGGTCGTCCGCGGCACCCTGCGCGCCGATGGAGGGAATGGCGGCAGCGTGGTGTTCCTGCCCAGCGTCACCGTCACGGAGGGTCCTGCCCCAGCGCCGGAGGCGCCGCCCGCGCCCGGACGCGACGAGCCCGCCCGCGACGAGCCCGCGCGCGACGGGGAGCAGGGCGCGCCCTCCGTCAGCGAGCGCAGCACGCTGGAGGCCGATGGCGAGGACCAGCGTGCCGCCAGCCAAGAGGCGCTGCGTGCGCTGCGGGAGGCCTTGCAGCCCTCCCCCAGCGTGCGGGCCACGGCGCCGGTGCTCGGGCCCACGGTGCGCCTCGTGGTGGACGCGGGCCTGCCGCTGGAGGTGCGCGTGGAGGAAGCGGGCGACGGCCGCGCCCGGCCCGACGTGCGCTGGCGCGTGAGCCCGCGCCTTGCGTGGGCTGAGGACGCCTTCGGCGCGCCCACGCTGCCGGTCACGCCCGGCGAGCCGGCGCACGTGGGCCTGCGCGTGGAGGCGCCCGCCGACTGGGTCGCGCGCAACGAGGCCAGCTACAGCCCCTTCATCCACCCGGGCGCACGCCGCCTGCAGGCCACCTACCCCGTGCGGCCCCTGGCCGACCTCGCGCTCGTGGTGCCCGAGGAAGCCCAGCCCCTGCGGGCCGAGGACTGGTCCGGCAGCATCACCGTGGCGGGCCAGCCCGTGGCCGCCGGCAGCGAGCTGCGCGTGGACGCCCGCGGACGCCTGCGCGTGCGCGGCGGCGCCTTCCTGCGCGGCGACCTCGTGCAGGTGCAAGGCCGGCTGGGCACGCGCTTCGCCGCCCGCGGCCAGGCCGTGCTGGGCAGCGACGCACGTGACACCGTGGAGGTGCCGCTGGTGCTGGAGCCGCTGCCGCCCGTGACCGACTCGGTCGACGTGCATGGGCTCTCCTTCGCCTTCGGGGGATCGAGCATCCAGGTCTCGCTGGGCGGGATGCAGGCCGGCACGGCACGGGCCGGCGAGTCCCGGACGCGTGGCCCGCTGCCGCTGCGCGTGCTGGACGGCCGCGGCGCGCCCGCAGCGGGCGCCCGCGTGCGCGTGCGCGGCGCAAGCGGCGACGGCGCGAGCGCCGATGCCAGCGGCTGCGTGGTGCTGCCCGACGTGGAGGCAGGCCCCGTGCGCCTGGTGGTGCTGGGCGCCGGCGCCCCCTGCGTGCTGGAGGTCCAGGCCGGCGCGCTGCCGCGCAGCGAGCAGGTGCTGGCCACGCCCGTGGGGGGCACGCTGGAGGTGACGGTCGAGGACGAGACGGGCGCGGGCCTGCCCTGCGCCACGCTCGAGCTGGCGCTGCCCGAGGGCCTGCCGTGGATCGACCTGCAGGACGGCGTGCAGCGCCTCGACCCCCTCACCGATGCCCGGGGCCGGCGCACGCTGTCCGCCCTGCCGCTGGGCAAGGTCGTGCTGGTGGCCCACTTCGGCACGCGCTCGGCACAGGCCGAGGTGCAGGTGGAGGACGGCCGCCGGCAGGCCGTCACGCTGCGCCTGCCCAGCCGCACGCTGGCCGAGCCGGGCGCGGCGCCGGCGCCCGCGCGCTGACACGCCGGCCCGCTGGCATGCCGGCGCGCTGACACAGCGGCGGCACGCGCCAGCAGCGCCCCGCACGGACAGCATGGCATGTGGCGGTAGCCTGCGCTGCGTGAGCCGCGAGCACCTGCCTGACCCCGACCCGCGCCCGCACACCGTAGCGAGTACGGGCCCCGAAGCGAGCGAGGCGCCTGCGCAGGGGCACGCGCCGCCGGCAGCAGGGGCCCAACTGCCGGCCCACGCCGGCGCGCGACCCAGCGCTCGACCCGGCGCGCGCCACGGGCTGGGCCTGTGGCTGTTCGTGCTGGCGTGGGTGGTGCTGCTGGCGCTGGGCTGGCTGGGATGGAACGGCGGCGTGCTGTGGACGCGCGCCGACGAGGAGCCCGCGCCGGCGGAGGGCCTCGAGGCCAGCGCGAGCGCGCAGGGCCCCACGCTGGTGTCGCAGCCGCGCGGCCCCGCCCCCGCCGCGCGCGGCCCCGTGCGCGTGCAGGTGGTGGACCGCGCTGGCCAGCCGCTGGAGGGCGTGCGCGTGCGCGTCGTCCCCGCGAGAGGCGCGCGCACGGCCGAGGTGCAGCCACCGGCACTGACCGATGCACGCGGCAGCCTCACCTTCGACGACCTGCCCTACGACGGCTCGCAGGTGGCGCTCGTGCTGGCGCCGCGTTACATCGGCGACGACGGGCACGGCGACGTGGACCTGGGCGACGTGGACGCAGGCGACGTGGGCCCAGGCGACGCGAGCCCCGGCGACGCGAGCGGGCCGGCCCCCGGCGCGCTGCGCGCCCAGCTGGGCGAGTTCGTGGTGCAGGTTGGCGGCGACGGGCAGGTCACGGCAGGCGACGGCGCGCCCGGCCTGCCCGCCGGCAGCAGCCTGCCGCTCGAGTCCTTGCTGGGCTTCGCGCGCGCCGCCGAGGCGCTCGACGAGCTGCGCTGGCAAGGGGACCGCTGGTTGCACGTGCTGGCCCGTGCGCCGGTGCGCGGGCCCGACCTGCGCCTGGAGGTGGACGCGGGCCTGCCGCTGGAGGTGGAGGTGCTCGACGACCGCCGCGGCCGCCCCGTGGAAGGCGCACGCTGGCTGTGCGCCCCGCGCCTGGCGTGGGATGCCGCGCCGGCCCGTGACCCCACGGCGCGGGCCCACGCCACCCTGGCCCACATGGTGCCGGGCCTGCCGGGCCAGCGGCTGGACCTCGATGTCGAGGTGGAGGCGCCTGCGGGCTGGGTGCCCGACTGGGTCGGGCTGGCAGGGGCATGGCTGCACCCTCAGGCGCGCAGCCTGCGCCTCGTGACGGTGGCACGGCCTGCCCTGGAGGTGGTGCTTGCCTTCCCCCCCGAGGCACAGCCCCTGCCGCGTGCGGCCGCGTGGGTTCACTCGCCCACGTTCGAGGTGTGGCAGGGCGACGAATGGGTCACGGTCACGCAGGCCTCCGTCGATGGCGAGGGCCGGCTGCACCTCTCCGGTGCGGTGTGCCTCCCCGGCGAGGCGCTGGCGGCCCGTTGCTGGGTGCCCGGGCGCTGGACCGCGCTGGGGCACGCCGTGCTTGGCCATGAGCCGGTGGAGAGCGTGGTGCTCTCCATGCGGGTGGCCGCATGGCCTGCGCAGTCCGAGGGCATGGAAGCGGACGGCGCTGCAGGCGACGAGGAAGGCGCCGCCGAGGACGGCAGCACGCCTCCCAACAGCACGGAGGACGGCGGCACGCCCTCCAGCAGCACTGCGGCCAGCGAGCCGCCGGCGGCGCAGGACCTGCCAGAGCCCTCGATCTGGATTGACTGGAACGACGACGACCCGCCCACCCAGGCAAGCGCGTGGGAAGCCTGCCGCCAGCGCCTGTCGGGCCCGCGCGGCCCCTTGCCGCTGCGCGTGCTGCTGCCCGGGGGAGGCGCCTCGGCGGGCGCGCTGGTGCGCGCCGAGGGCTGCGCGGCCCCCGGCGGCATGGTCACGTGGCAGCAGGCCGATGCATCCGGCCGCGTGCAGCTGCCCGACGTGCCCAGCGGCCGCGTGCGGGTGCTGGTGCTGGGCGGCAGCGCCCCCGCGCTGCTGGAGGTGGAGGCCGGTCCCCTGCCGCGCGGCGAGCAGGTCGTGAGCCTGCCGGCTGCCGCCACGCTGCTGGTGCAGGTGCGCGGGCCCGCGGGCGAGCCGCTGCCCTGCGCCACGCTGGAGCTCGAGCACGACAGCGGCCTGCCGTGGATCGACCTGCAGGACGGCGTGCAGCGCCTCGACGGCCTCACCGACGTGCAGGGCCGGCGCCGCCTCGAGGGACTGCCGCCGGGCCGGCTCACCATCCGCGCCCTGCTGGGCTCGCGCAGCGCGCAGGCCGTGCTCGAGCTGCGCGAGGGCAGCCTCGAGCGCGTCGACCTCACGGTGCCCGACGCCGAGCTGCCGGACGAGGACGAGGCCACAGCCGGGCAACACACCGGGCAGCACACCGGCCAGCACACGGCGCAGCAGGCCGGGCAGCAGGCCACGCCCGAGCCCCAGCCGCCGCGCTGACGCCAGCCGGCGGGCGCGTGCCCTAGGGGAAGGCCACCTGCACCACGCTCACGTCGTCGGCGTAGCCGGTGGTGCCGCACAGGCGCTCGGCACGCTGCACCGAGGCCGCCAGCGGCTCGGCGCCGCCGGCCACGGCGGGCTCTAGGTCGCCGAGCAGGTCGCCCATGCCCAGCACCTCGCCGCCGCGCACGCGCAGCTCGTAGAGGCCGTCGCTGAACACCAGCAGGCGCGCGCCCGGCGCCACGGCCAGCTCGCGGGTGCCGTAGGGCAGGCCCTCCATCACGCCCGGCATGGGCCCGGCGCTGGGCAGCTCGGCCATGGGCTGGCCCTGCGCGAAGAGCAGCGCGGCCGGGTGGCCGCCGCCCGACCAGCGCAGCGTGCGCGTGGAGGGCTTGTAGACGCCGTACCAGATCGTGAAGTACTTGCCGCCGTGGTCCTGCATGCGGAAGGCGTCGTTGAGGCGCGCCATCACCTGGCCGGGGTCGGCGAAATCGGTGTCCTGCAGCGAGCGGGCGCGCAGCACGTTGAGCACGCTCACGCCCAGCAGGGCCGCGCCCACGCCGTGGCCGGCCACGTCCAGCAGGTAGACCACGAAGGTGTCCTGGTCCAGCCAGTGGTAGCCGAACGCATCGCCCCCCAGCGAGGCCGAGGGGATGAACTTCCACGTGGCGTGCACGCGCTCGGCCAGCGGCTCGGGCAGCAGCGACTCCACGTAGTGGGCCGCCTCCTTGATGTCCTCGGCCAGCAGCTGCTGGCTCTTGCGCAGCGCGTCGTAGGCGGCGTCGCGCTGCAGCATGCCCAGGTAGCCGTTGCTGTGGTAGCGCACGCGCGCCAGCACCTCCAGCGAGTCGGGCAGCTTGACCATGTAGTCGTTGGCGCCGCGCTTGAAGGCCTCGGCCTTCGTGGCGGGCTCCTCCTTCGACGAGAGCACGATCAGCGGGATGCGCTCGGTGGCCGGGTCGCTGCGGAAGCGCGAGACCAGCTCGAGGCCGTCCATCTGCGGCATCACCAGGTCGCTGAGGATCACCGTCGGGTGGAACTCCTTGGCGGCGTCCAGCGCCTTGGTGGGGTCGCTCACGTAGCGGTACTGGATGTCCTTCTCGGGGGCCAGCATGCGCTGCACGGCCACGCCGATGATCATCTGGTCGTCCACCAGCAGCACGCGCAGCACGCCGGTGACGGCGGCGGGGTTGAGGCCGGCGGCCACGGCATCGGCCAGCGCCGGCGGGGACGAGGGGGCAGCAGGAGGGG
>JBJTIJ010000137.1:0-2140 GCA_046094945.1 Planctomycetia bacterium
GGCCGCGCCCGCTCTCCGCCCCCGCGCCGCGCAGGGCCGGCACCTGCCCCCCCAGCGCGGGCCTGGGGCTGGTGGTGGCGCGCCACCAGGACGCGGCCTACCGGCACTGCTGGCGCGTGTTCCGCAACCACCACACGGCCGAGGACGTGGTGCAGGACTTCTTCGTCAAGCTGTTCCGGCATGCCGCGCGCTACGAGCCGCAGGGCCACTTCACCACCTGGTTCTACCGCGTGCTCTCCAACCAGTGCCTGGACGTGCTGCGCAAGCGCCGCCGGCGGCGCGCGGTGGAGGGCCTGCAGCTGGACCCGCAGGCCTGCGAGGGCACGGCGCTGGAGCCGCAGGACGGCCACGAGGGGCCCGAGGCGCTGCTGCAGCGCGCCGACCGGCGCGACGTCGTGCACGCGGCGCTGGCCGGGCTGCCGGTGGAGGTGCGCCGCGCCGTCGAGCTGCGCGAGCTGGAGGGCCTGCGCTACCGCGAGGTGGCCGAGGTGCTGGCGCTCTCGCTCAACGAGGTGAAGGTGCTGCTGCAGCGCGGCCGCAAGCTGCTGGCGCGCGCGCTGGCGTCCAGCGACGAGGGCCGCCGGCTGCTGGCGTCGGCCGAGGCGGGCCCGGGCCGCGGGCGCGACGCGCGCGCGGGCCGCGTGGGGCACGCAGGGCACGCGCGGCACGAAGGGCAAGCAGGGCAAGAGGGGCACGAGGGGCACGCGGGGCGTGAGCAGCAGGGGGAGCGCGCATGAGCCGCAGCCTGCCCTGCAGCGCGCTGGAGCCCGCGCTCCACGCCTACGCCGACCGCGAGCTGTGCGAGGCCGAGGCGGCCCGCCTCGAGGCGCACCTCGAGCAGTGCGCGGGCTGCGCCGCGGCCCTGCGCGAGGTGGAGGCCGTGGGGGCCGTGCTCAAGCAGTGGGAGCGCCAGCAGGCGCCTGCCGCGCCGGCGCACCTGGCGCGCAACGTGCTCGCGCGCGTGCGCGACGAGCAGGCCGCCACGCCGCCGCAGGTGCAGCGCCCGGCCCTGCGCGCGCCGCGGGCCGGCCTCCGGACGGGCCTGCGCTGGGCCGCCGCGGCGCTGCTGCTGCTGGGCGTGGGGGCGCTGCTGGCCCACTGGGCCGGCCGGCCGCAGCCTGAGCCCGTGCCCTTCCAGCCGCGCGTGGCCCAGGTGCCGGAGCCGGCCGCGCCGGCGCCGGCGCCGCCCGCGCCGGGCGTGCAGCCCCTGCCGCGCGACCTGCTGGCCCGCGCGCCGCTGCGCGCGCTCGAGCTGCCCAGCGGGCCCGAGGGCTTGCCCGAGGGCGTGTCACGCGAGGCCTTCCTGGCCGGTGCGCTCGACGCGCAGCGCACGCTGGAGATGGAGGTCGAGTTCGAGCGCCGCGTGGGCGTGCGCGGCGTGTGGATCGTGGACGTGCAGGACGGCGTCGAGCGGCGCCTGCTGGTGACGCCGGGGGCCGCCGAGGCCTTCGCGCCCGAGGACCTCGTGGCCTGGCTGCGCGCGCGCGCCGCCGAGACGGCCTCGGCCGCACCGCAGCCCGCCACGCGCGCGACGGGGCCGGTGCCGGCGCGCGCGCTGGCCGCCCGGCTCGCCGCGGTGGCGGCCGGCGCGCCGGTGTTCCAGCTGGGACGCGAGGGCTCGGCGCAGGGCGTGCTGCTGCGCGTGCGCGCGGTGCCGCGCGGGGCCGCGCGCGGGCGCGAGGCGCTCGACCCGCTGGCGGCCGTGCGCGATGGCGTGCTGCGGCTGGAGCCCGACGAGGCGCTCGAGGGGCCGCCTTGCGTGGTGGCACTGGTGCGCGGCGCGGCGCAGCCGCTGTGGCTGCCGGCCGGCCAGCTGCTGGCCACGCCGTCGGGCGACGTGCTGCTGGCGCAGGCGTGCTGGCTGCCCGCGGGCACGGGCGAGACGCGCTGGCGCCTCGCCTGCGTACAGGTGAGCGAGGGCGTGCGCCGCGCGGGGCCGGTGCGCCTGCTCCCCTTCGTGGCGCCGCCGGCGCTGCGACGTGCCTTGCTGGAGGAGGAGCCTGCGCGCGCCGTGCGCGAGGTGCTGGCGGGCTGGCGGCTGGGCGGCGCGGCCATGGCCGGCCTGCCGGGCGGCTGGAGCCTGCTGGAGCTCTACGACGAGGCCGCCGAGCAGGCCCGCGTGCAGGACCTCGCGCGTGTG
>JBJTIJ010000138.1:0-7324 GCA_046094945.1 Planctomycetia bacterium
CTCCCGCCTCCCCCGCCGTCGCTGCCGCAGCCCGCGCTGGACACGAGCCCGCGCGGGCTCATGCGCATCTACTACCGGCTGGTGCTGGTCACCTGCGCGGCCATCCTGGCCGTGCACTCGGCGCTGGGCTTCATGCACGGCAGCCCCGGCAAGACGGGCTGGTTCCTGCTGGCGCTGGACGCGCTCGTGCTCGTGGTGGCCTACCTGGGCCTCGAGCTCGAGCGCGACGGCATCGCGCCGCGGCGCAAGGTGCCGCTGGCGGCGCTGCCGGCGGCCATCGGCGTGGTGGTCTCGGCGCTGTGCTTCGAGACCGGCGGCCTGGCCAGCCCCTACTTCATGGTGGTGCTCAGCACCTGCATCTTCGCCGCGCTCACCTTCCCGATGCTGGTGTCCATCCTCGTGGTGGCGCTGGTGGGCGCCGCCTACGCCTTCTGCGCGTGGGTGTCGCCCGAGGACGGCTTCCTGCTGGGCGGCGTGGAGGCCATCCTGGCCGCGGTGCAGGGTGGCCGCACGCTCAAGCCCGAGCAGACCACGACGCTGGTCGTCAACTGCCTGTTCCTGTTCGTGGGCTCGCTGGTGGCCATGCACATGTCGCGCGGCTACCGCGCCAACCTCAAGGGCCTGCAGGAGAGCGCCTCCAAGGACCCGCTCACCACGCTGCTCAACCGGCGCGGCTTCGTGCAGACCATGCGCGGCGAGATCTCGCGCGCCCAGCGCTTCTCGTGGCCCGTGGGCCTGCTGATGATCGACCTCGACCACTTCAAGCGCATCAACGACCAGCACGGCCACCCCTTCGGCGACGCCGTGCTCAAGGTGAGCGCCCGGCTGCTGCGCGAGGCGGCGGGCCCGGTGGACCACCTGGCGCGCGTGGGCGGCGAGGAGTTCTCGGTGGCTGCGATGGGCGCCGACGCCGCGCACGCCGGCGAGCTGGCCACGCGCATCCTGCGCACCTTCCGGGGCCACGACTGGAGCACGCTGCTGCCGGGCCTGAAGGTCACCTGCTCCATCGGCATCGCGGTGCTCGAGCCGGGCAAGCCCATGCATGGCGACGTCGAGGCCGTGCTGGGCCGCCTGATGGCCGAGGCCGACCGCGGCCTCTACCTCGCCAAGCAGCAGGGCCGCGACACCTACCGGCTGGCCGACGACTCGCCGGCCGGCAACGGGCTGCCGCCGGCGCCCGAGGCCGCCCCCGGCGAGCGCCGCGCGGGCGGGCGCGCCCTCTAGGCAGCTAGGCAGCACGGCCTCCAGGCCGCGCGCCCGCTCGCAGCGCGCCCTCCAGCCCGCGCGTCCGCGCCGTCTGCACGCACGCGCCGCGGCGCACCCTCCGCGAGGCACGCCGTCCGCGGCGCACGCACCGTCCCCAGCGTGCGCACCGTCCCCCGGGCGCAGCATGCCTGCGGCATGCGGCCCCCGCGCCGATCCCTGCACTGCGCCGCCATGCGCACCCCCCGCCCGGCCCGGCGCCTGCCCTCCACGCTCCCCTGCCTTGCGCTGGCGCTGCTGGCGCTGGCGCTGCTGGCGCTGGCGCTGCTGGCACTGGACGGCTGCGCCCGGCGCGGCGCGCCCGCGCCCGCCTCGCCCGCGGCCCCGCCGCGCGTGGCCATGGTGCTGACCAACCACGCGCGGCTGGGCAGCACCGGCAAGCCCACGGGCTTCTTCCTCAGCGAGGCCACGCATCCGTGGGAGGTGTTCGCGGCCGCGGGCTACGCCATCGACCTGCTCTCGCCGCGCGGCGGCAAGGCCGCGATGGACGACGTGGACCGCAGCGACCCCATCAACGCGGCCTTCCTCGACGACGCGGCCTGGGTGGCGCGCACCGAGTCCACCACGGCCATCGCCGCCGCCGATGCCACGCGCTACGACGTGGTCTTCCTCGCGGGTGGCCACGGCACGCTGTGGGACCTGCCCGACGACCCGGCCGTGCAGGCGCTCATCCGCACCGTCTACGAGCGCGGCGGGGTGGTGGCCGCGGTGTGCCACGGCCCGGCGGCGCTGGTGAACGCACGCCTCTCCGACGGCCGCCTGCTGGTGGCCGGCAAGGCCGTGAGCGCCTTCACCGACGAGGAAGAGGTGGCCGTCAAGCTCGAGCAGGTGGTGCCCTTCGCGCTGGAGTCCACGCTGCGCGCGCGCGGCGCGCGCTTCGTGGAGGCGCCGCCCTTCGAGTGGATGGTGGCCGTCTCCGGGCGGCTCGTGACCGGGCAGAACCCGGCCTCCGCCACCGGCGTGGCCGGGGCCGTGGTCGAGCTGCTCGCGCAGCGGCGCCCGGCGCGCTGAGGCCGCACGCCGGCCCCGTGGCCGCGGCAGGCGGCCCGGCAGGGTGCACGGCAGGGTGTCCTGCGGCGGGCGGCCCTCCGCCGGGGGCCATGGGCGTGCGCCGGCCACCCGCGGCGCGCGGGTAGCATCGCCCCACCGGTGCCGCTGCCGGGCCTGCGAGCCGCGCATGGACACGCCTCCCGATCCCTGCCCCGACGCCCGCACGACCCACGCGGGCGTGGCGCGCCGCGACCTGCTGCGCGGCGCGGCCGGCGCCGGCCTCGCGGCCAGCGTGGCCGGCTTCTGGCTCGAGGGGCTGGGCGACCCGCTGCGGCGCTGGCGGCTGGCGCCCACGCCCGCCGGCGCGCCGCGCGTGACGCTCGACGCCACGCAGTGGGCCGTGCTGGCGGCGGCCCTCGAGCGCCTGCTGCCCAGCGAGCCCGCCGCGCCGGGGGCGCGCGAGGTCAACGCCGTGGGCTACCTCGACCGCGTGCTGGCCGAGCCCGAGCTGGCCCCGGAGCGCCACCGCGACCCCATCCTCGCCGGCGTCCCGCGCCTGGAGGCGCTGGCCCGCGAGCGCGGCGCGGCCGGCTTCGCCGCGCTGGCGCCCGAGGCGCAGGACGAGGTGCTGCGCAGCCTGGAGGC
Organism: Planctomycetia bacterium; assembly: GCA_046094945.1. GTDB lineage: Bacteria > Planctomycetota > PLA2 > PLA2 > JAEUHO01 > CAXQZU01. Next base: position 2,899 of record JBJTIJ010000138.1, read on the forward strand.
CGACCCCGAGGGCGCGCGCTGGCTGCGCAAGGTGCTCTACTTCGGCCTGGAGGCGCTGCTGGGCGATCCCGTGCACGGCTGCCAGCCCGGCGAGCAGGGCTGGACGTGGCTCGCCACCGGCCTGCCCGGCCCGCGCCCCACGCAGCCGCACTGGCGCCCGGAGCGGCGCTGAGCATGCGCTACGACGCCTGCATCATCGGCTCGGGCGCGGGCGGCGGCCCGGTGGCCGCGGCGCTGGCCGAGGCCGGCTACCGCGTGGTGGTGCTGGAGAAGGGCGCGCGCTACGCGCGCGCGCAGTTCCTGCGCGACGAGATCGTGCAGGTGCAGCGCGACATGTACACGCCCGACGTGCGCCGCGACCCGCACGTGGTCGAGACGCGCGACCTGCAGGGGCGCGTGCGCGTGGACGAGGCCTCGCAGGACGGCTGGAACGGCGTGTGCGTGGGCGGCGCCTCCAACATCATGACGGGCTTCTTCCTGCGCCTCAAGCCGGTGGACTTCCGGCAGCGCAGCGAGCTGGGCCCGGTGCCGGGCGCCGAGGTGGCCGACTGGCCCATCAGCTACGACGAGCTCGAGCCCTGGTACGACCGCGTCGAGAAGCAGGTGGGCGTGGCCGGCCGCGTGGTGCCCCACCGCTGGCAGGAGCCGCGCTCCTCGGCCTCCTTCCCGCTGCGCCCGCTGCTGGAGCACCGCCTCGCGCGCGAGGTGGACGCCGCCTGCGCGGGCCTGGGCTGGACCGCGGTGCCCATGCCGCGCGCCGTGCTGCCGGAGGCGCGTGCGGGCCGCGAGGGCTGCAGCTACACCGGCTTCTGCGGCGGCTACGGCTGCCCCACCGGCGCCAAGGGCTCGTCGCTGGAGGCGTGGATCCCGCGGGCCGAGGCGACCGGGCGCTGCACCGTGCTGGCCCAGGTGACGGCGCGGCGGCTGGTGAGCGATGCGAGCGGCCGCGTGGTGGCCGTCGAGGCGCTCGACGCCCAAGGCCAGCGCGTGCGCGTGGAGGCCCGCGTGTTCGTGCTGGCGGCCACGGCCGTGGAGAGCGCGCGCCTGCTGCTGCTCTCCACGGGCCCGCGCCACCCGCGCGGCCTGGCCAACGGCAGCGGCCTGGTGGGCTGCTTCCTGGGATCGACCACCTTCGGCGCGGCGTGGGGCGACTTCCCCTACGCCGAGTTCGGCGCGCGCTGGCCGTGGCTGGCCGACGACAACCCGTGGATCCACCGCTGCGTGCAGGAGCACTACGTGCTCGAGGACGAGCGGCTGGGCCGGCGCAAGGGCGGCACCATCTCGTTCCTGTTCACGCATCCCGACCCCATCGGCGGGGCCTTCCGGCTGGCCACCGAGCGCGGCGCCCCGCTGTGGGGCCTGCCGCTCAAGCGCCGGCTCGAGCAGTGGTTCCGCGATGCCAAGCACCTGCGCTTCGAGCTGTTCTGCGAGTGGCTGCCCGTGCGCGACAGCCGCGTCACGCTCGACGCGCGCGTGAAGGACGCCTGGGGCGACCCCGTGGCGCGCATGTCGTGGGTATCGCACCCGCGCAACCACGAGACGGCCACCTGGCTGATCGGGCAGGGCCGGCGCGTGCTCGAGCGCATGGGTGCGCGCAACATCACGCAGCCGCTCTACGGCGGGCCGTCGAGCAACCTGCTGTCGGGCACCTGCCGCTTCGGCGACGACCCCGCCGCCTCGGTGCTCGACCGCGACTGCCGCGCCCACGAGGTGGACAACCTCTACGTGACCGACGCCTCGTTCATGCCCACCTCGGGCAGCGTGCCCTTCACCTTCACCATCTACGCCAACGCGCTGCGCGTGGCCGACCGCATCGCCACGCGCCTCGCCGGCCGCTGAGCCGGCTCAGGCCTCTGCGCGCGGCGGCTGCACGGCGTCGACCAGGCGCTGGTCGAAGGGCTCGCCGCGCGCCAGCCGCCGGCGCAGCTCGATGAAGTCCACCTGCCGGCGCTCCTTCGTGCCCTGCGCGAAGGCCCGGAAGCCGGCAGCGGCCTCGGTGACCATGTTCTGCGCCATCCACAGGCGGTCGCCCTCGCGGTGGCGGTGCCAGAGGTCGAGCTTGTGGCGGCGCAGCGCCTCCAGCGTCTTGGACAGGCAGCCGGGGAAGGTGTTGAGCCAGCGCGTCACCCAGCGCTCCACGGCCGCATCCAGCGGCGCGAGGTCCACCACGCCGCGCGCGCGCAGCGCCTTGCCCGCCTCCAGCTCGGCGCCTTCCTTGCGGCGGCCGTGGCACATGCGCCCCTGCGCGTCCAGCCAGCGGTCGGTGACCACCAGCGGGTTGGGCACCCAGGCGCCCTCCACGCGCACCACCGGCACCACCTCGGCCACCAGCCGCAGGCGCAGCGCCTCGTAGGCCGTCCACGGCTCGGCCGTGGTGCATGCCACGGTGGCCCACTCCTGCCCCACGTACAGCGGCAGGAAGTCGGTGGCCCCCATCACGGGCGCCGAGCCGTGGCGCGGGCCGGCCTGCCCGAACTCGGCCAGGTCGCTGGCCACCGACACGTCGCAGGCCAGCCCGAACTCCTGCCCGCCGGCGATGCGCAGGCCGTTGACGCGGTTGAGCACCGGCTTGTCGCAGTGCAGCAGCGCCGTGATCACGTCGCTGAACAGGCGCAGGTAGCGCGCGAACTCCTGCGGACGGCCGGCGTAGGCCTCGGCGTAGTGCACGGCGTCGCCGCCGGTGCAGAAGGCGCGGTCGCCGGCCCCCGTGAGCACCACCGCCACCACGTCGCGCGCGTGGCTGGCGCGGCCCAGCGCCAGCAGCAGGCTCTTGAGCATCGGCGTGGTGTAGGCGTTGAGCTTGCCGGGGTTGTCCAGCGTCACCCAGGCCGCGAACAGGTCGGGCACCAGAGCCCCGTCGGCCGCGCGGCAGGGCTTGAGCTCGTAGCGCACGCCCTCCAGCGGCAGGTCCGGGCCCAGCGTGTGGTCCTCGAGGTGCTCGCCCATCGCGTCCTCCCCGCCCGGCGCTCGCGCGCTAGGCCTTGCCGGCCGGGCCGGGCCCCGCGGGCTGGCCGGGCTCGCCGGGCCTGCCCGCCTTGTCGTGGCGCGGCACCTGGGCGGCCGGCGAGACCTTGCTGGCCGGGCCCACGTGCGCCATCTGGTCGTCGAAGAAGATGTGCGGGCGCCAGGCCTTGAGGATGCGGTCCTTGGCCACGCCGCCCAGGAAGAAGCACTCGTCGATGCGCACCTCCAGCGAGCGCAGCGTGCGCACGACGCGCTGGTGGCTGACGGCGTCGCGTGCGGTGATCAGCGCCGTGCGCAGCGGGCAGGCCTCGCTGGGGAAGCGTTGCTGCAGCGCGCACAGCGCGCGCAGGAAGCCCAGGAAGGGACCCTCCTGCATGGGCACGTCGGCGTGGCGCGCCTCGTGGGCCTGGAAGGCTTCCAGCCCCTCGCGGTCGTAGCGGTCCTGGCTCTCGGGGCCGAACAGCACCGCGTCGCCGTCGAAGGCGATGCGCACCTCGTGCTCGTGGGCGCCTACGCCGGGCGCCACGGGCAGGATGCGCGCCGCCGGGAAGCCGGCCTTGAGCGCCTCCACCACGTCCTCCTCGTGGGCCGAGAGGAAGAGGTCGCAGGAGAAGGCCTCGAGGTACTGGTGCGCGGGCCGGCCGCGCGTGAAGGCGCCGCGCGTGATGGGCAGCTCCAGCGCGCGGATGGAGTGCGCCGTGCGCAGGCCCGTCTCGGCGCTGTTGCGCGAGAGGATCACCACCTCCACCAGCGGCTCGCCCAGCACCTGGTTGACGTGCAGCAGGCCGCGCACCAGCGTGAAGCCCGGGCCGGGCTTGAGCGGCACCCGCTCGTGCTCCACCTGGTAACGCGTGTAAGCCTCGACGCCCAGCTGCTCGAAGACGCGGTTCTCCTCCTCGAGGTCGAACAGGGCCCGCGTGGCGATGCCGATCACCAGCTTGCTGTCGAGGTCGTAGGCCATGCCCCGACTCTACGCAGGCCCGGCGCGAGGGCAACGCCGGGGTAGGCTCGGGCCCATGCACGTGGCCACGCTGCGCGTCGAGCTGCTGATCCCGGGCTCGTACAGCCTCAAGGACAAGCGCAAGGTGGTGCGCAGCGTGCTCGACCGCACGCGCCACCGCTTCCGCGTGGCGGCCGCCGAGGTGGACGCGCAGGACACCCACAACCTGGCCGTGCTGGGCTTCGCGGCCGTGAGCAACGATGCCCAGCACGCCGCCGGCATCCTGGCCAAGGTGCTGGACTTCCTGCGCAACTCGCCCCACGCGCTGGTGGGCGAGCACGACCTGGAGGTGGACTAGCCCGGCCCCGGGTGCGGGCGAGCCGACGGGCCCGGCCACGGCCCCGCCCGGCCACGGGCCCGCCGGGCCGGGGGGCCGCGCGCAAGCGGGGCAGGCCCCGGCGGCTGGCGCACGATGGGGCCTTCCCCCGGAGGCTCCCATGGCCCGTCCCGCCCTCGCCTGCC
>JBJTIJ010000139.1:0-13099 GCA_046094945.1 Planctomycetia bacterium
CGGCAGGAACCGCCTCGTGAGCGCCCGGCTCGCCTAGGACGTCGCCTCGGGCCCCGCCCGGCACAGGGCGCACGTGCTGCGCTGCACGACGGGCGGAGGGCTGGACGGCGCCCCGCCCGGCCGGCTGGGCTGCGTCGGCCCCGGCACCCGGACGGAAGCCAAGAAATGGCCCCCAGAGGCGGGATGTCCATCCATTTGGACACACCGTGACGCGCCAGCGCTCAAGATGGGAGCCCCAGCCGGCCGGGCGGGGCGCCGTCCAGCCCTCCGCCCGTCGTGCAGCGCAGCACGTGCGCCCTGTGCCGGGCGGGGCCCGAGGCGACGTCCTAGGCGAGCCGGGCGCTCACGAGGCGGTTCCTGCCGCCCTGCTTGGCGGCCAGCAGGGCCCGGTCGGCCGCCTCCAGCAGGGCGGCACTGCCGCGGCCCGGCAGGGGGCCGACGGCCACGCCGGCCGAGAGCGTCACCACCAGGCCCGGGTGGCCGGCGCCGGCCAGGATGGGGCGGGCGGCCACGGCAGCGCGTGCGCGCTCGGCCACGAGGCGGGCCTCGCCCTCGGCGTCGCTGCCCAGGTCGGGCAGCAGCAGGGCGAACTCCTCGCCGCCCCAGCGCGCGACGAGGTCGGTGTCGCGCAACGCACTGCACAGGCGCGTAGCCACCTCGCGCAGCACGGCATCGCCGGCCGGGTGGCCCAGGCTGTCGTTGATGCGCTTGAAGCGGTCCACGTCGAGCACGGCCAGGCCCATGCCGCGGCCTGCGCGCTGTGCGCGGTCGGCCTCGCGGCGCAGCGCCCGGGTGAAGGCCCGGCGGTTGGGCAGCCCGGTGAGCGCGTCGCGCGTGGCGCAGGCCTCGGCGCGCCGCAGGCGGCGTGCGGCGCGCATGGCGCGCCCGGCCTGCAGGGCCAGCCGCGACCACGCGCGCACCTCCTCGGGCGACGGCAGGCGGTCGCCGGGGAAGCCGGTCAGGCTCACCACGCCCTCGCAGGCGGCGCGCCGGCCCAGCGGGAGCACCACGTAGGAGGCCCCCTCGTAGTCGCGCTGGCCGCCGCAGCTGCCCACGCCGCACGTGGGCCGGCCCAGCAGTGCTGCGCGCCCGGCCACGCCCTGCCCGTCGGGCACGCGCACCTTGCCCAGCAGGGCCTCGTCCACGCCGCGCACGCTGCGCAGCACGAGCGACTCGCCGCTGGCGTCGCGCAGCAGCAGGCTCAGGCGCGCCGCATCGCTGGCCTCGGCCAGCGTGCGCAGCAGGAAGGCCGAGATGGCGCCCGGGCGCTCCAGGCGTGCCAGGCACCCCGCGGCGAAGGCCTCCACGTCCACGCTGGGGGCCAGCCGCACCGCGAGGTCGGCGCGCGGCAGGGGGCGCGGCGCCTCGTCCTCGTCGCCGGCCTCGGGCAGGTCGAGCACCTGCTCGAAGCGGGTGCGGGTCACCTCGCCGGCCACCTCGCGGGCCAGCGGCAGGTGGCGCCCCGGGGGCGCCGCCTCGGCAGGCAGCGGGCCCAGCGCGGGCCTCACCGGCACGCCGCAGGCGGCGGCCGCACGCTGCAGGCGCGGCGGCAGCCCGGCGGCCACCACCGCCACGCTGCCCGCGCCGGCACGTGCCTCCAGCGCCCGCAAGGCGGCCCGCGGCCGGCTGCGCAGCGCGGCGGCGCCCACCCACACGCGCTCCACGCGCCGCCAGGCCAGCAGGGCGAGCGCTTCGTGCACGCCCGCCGCGCGCTCCACGGCGATGCCCGGCGGCGGCTCGCCCGGCCCGGGCGCGCCCACCAGCAGCCAGCGGCCCAGGGCGCTCGAGCGCGGGGCCTGCGGCAGCGAGCTCTTCGCGCGCGGGGCCATCGGCTCAGCGTGCGCCCGTCGGCAGGTCGAGCAGCGCGTCGGCCACGTCGGGCGTGAACTGGATGCCGCGCTGGGCGCGCACCTCCTCGAGCGCATCCTTGCGCGTGCGCGAGGGGCGGTAGGGGCGGGCGTGCGTCATGGCGTCGAAGGCCTCGGCGGCACCCACGATGGCCGCGCCCAGCGGGATCTCGTCGCCCCTGAGCCCATCGGGATAGCCCCGGCCGTCGTAGCGCTCGTGGTGGTGGCGCACGAAGGAGGCCGCCTCGCCGAAGGGCGCCAGCAGGCGCGCGCCCAGCAGGCTGTGGCCCTCCACGACGCGGCGCTCGTCGGGGTTGAGCGGCCCGGCGCGCTGCAGCAGCGACTCGGGCACGCCCACCTCGCCCACGTCGTGCAGGCGGGCGGCCACCTCGATCACGCGCCGCAGGCGCGGCGAGAGGCCCATGCGGTCGGCGATGCGCAGCGAGAGGTCGGCCACGCGCGAGGCATGCCCGGGCGCCAGGCCGCCACGGCCCTCCAGCACCTCCAGCATGCCCAGCGCCACGTCCAGCGCGCCCTGCTCGGCGGCGCGCCGCTGCAGGTCGGCCTCCACGGCCATGGTGAGCGTGGGCACCACCATGCGCAGCAGGGCGAGGTCGCCCGGGTCCTCGCGCGGCGGAGCATCGCGCACCACCGTCAGGCCGCCCAGCAGGCCGTCGGGCCCGCACAGGGCCGCCGCCAGCGCCTCCAGCGTCTTGCCGGGGCCCAGCACGAGGTCGCGCAGCACCCTGTCGGGCTGCGACTGCGCGCGGCCCACGAGGTCGGCCGCCAGCGCCGGCAGCAGCGAGGCCGGCAGGTCCTCGCGGGCGTGCTGGGCCACGCGCGCGCCATCCTCCAGGCCCACCTCGATGCGCACGCCCAGCGCCTCGAAGCGCGTGGCCAGGATGCGCGTGCTGGTGTTGAGCACGCGCTCGAGGTCCGACTTGCCCGCCAGCAGGCGCGTGAGCTCGGAGACGAACTCGAGGTCGCGCACGCGCCGCTCGAGGTCGGCCCGCGAGAGCGTGAGGTCGGCCTTGGCCTGCGCCAGCGCCTTCTCGGCCTTGGCATGGCGCACGCGCAGCGACTCGGCCTCGTCACGGGCGCGCGCGCCCGCGCGGCGCTGCTCGGCGCCCAGACGGCGGGCCGTGAGCACGCGTTCCACCACGCGACGCAGGTCATCGACCTGGAAGGGCTTGGCGAGGTAGTCGTCGGCGCCCTGCCGCAGCGCCTCCACGGCCGTCTCGGTGGAGGCGTAGGCCGTGATCAGGATGCTGGCGAGGTCGGGGCGCCGTTCCTTGGCCGCGCGGATGAGCGTGAGGCCATCCATGTGCGGCATCTTCAGGTCGGTGAGCAGCACCTGCACGTCGCCGCGCTCGATCTCCTCGAGGCCTGCGCGCCCGTCCTCGCGCACCGTCACCGCGTAGCCCTCGCGGCGCAGCGCCAGCGCCAGCAGCGAGCGGATCTGGGGCTCGTCGTCCACCACCAGCACGTGCGGGCGCGCCGGCACGGCCTCGCCGGCGGGCGGGCCAGGCGGCGTGGCAGCCGGGGTGGCAGGGGGCGTGGCAGGAGGCGTGGCCATGGCCCCCTCTTGGATCGGTCCGGATCGGCGCCTCCTGCGCTGCCCCGCCCGCTGGCCTGCCCGCAGGCCCGGCGCGCGCAGGAGCGCACGCGGCCCCCGGCACGCCATGGTCGCATCCTGTTCGTATCTGCCCCCGGACGCGCCTCGCGACACGCCCCTCTGCGGCGTGCCCTTGCCCGACGGGAGGGCCGGGATGGGCTTCCGACGACGGGCCTAGGCGGGGAAGGCCAGCGTCACGACCAGCCCGCGGCGGTGACGTGCCAGGCGCAGCCGGCCCCCGTGGGCCTGCGCCACGGCCGCCGGGAGGGCCAGTCCTGCGTGCGGCTGGCGCGTCTGCGGGTGGCTGGCCAGCACCAGCCCGGGCAGCGCCTCCAGCACCTGCGGCTCCAGCGCGAGTCCCTCGGCCAGCAGCTGCAGCCGGTGCGCATCGCCGGCCTCCAGCGCCGGCAGCAGGCGTGCGCGCACGCGCACGGGCCCGGGCGCGCCAAGGCCCGCCAGGCAGGCCAGCACGGCCTCGAGGGCCGCGGCCACCTGCCGCGTGTCGGCGGCTGCCTCCGCCACGCTCGCCGGGGCCCGCCCCGCGCGCACGATGCGCCCGCGGCCGGCCGCGCCGGCCAGCGCGGCCTCGAGCAGGGCGCCGAGGTCCACGCGCGTGCGCTGCGGCGCGGCCAGCCCGCCGAAGGCGGCCAGCAGCTGCACCACCTCGCGCATGCGCGCGATGGGCTCGAGCACGGCCTCTTCCAGGCCCTCGGCGCTGCCCGCGGGCTGGGACTCGGCCCACAGGCTCAGCACCTGCAGGGGATTGTTGATGGCGTGCGCCACCTCGTCGGAGAGCTGCATGGCGCCTCGCGGCGGCGCCCCGCCCGTGCCCTCCTGCAGCCAGCCGCGCAGCACGGCGCCCAGCTCGTCGGCATCGCAGGGTGCCAGCAGGTAGGCATCGGCCCCCGCGCGCAGCAGCGCCAGCGCCCGCTCGCGCGTGCCCTCCGCCAGCAAGAGCAGCACGCGGCACTGCGGGTGGCGCTGCTTGAGCGCCTGCACGAAGGCCCGGTCGCGGCGCCGCACCACGCGCAGGTCCAGCAGCACCACGCGCGGGGCCACCTCGCCCAGCGCCAGCGCGGCCCCGTAGGGCTCGCCGGCCAGGCGCACCTCCAGCCGCAGGTCGCGCAGGGCGGCCGCCAGCGCCCGGCGCTGGGCGCCGTCGGGCATGACGAGCAGGGCGGAGGGCAGGGACGCCATGCCGGCATCATCGCCGCCGCCGGGGACCTGCTCCTCCGCGCCCGCCCGGGCTGTCCGCGGCGCAGGCGGCGGCCCTAGAATGCGCTCCCTCCCGGAGGCCCGGCCGTGCGCGTCCTGCTCGCCGACGACGAACGCTCCATCGCCATCACGCTGGCCGACGACCTCAAGCGGGCGGGCCACAAGGTGCGCGTGGCCTCGGACGGCCTCGCGGCCCGGGCGGCGCTGGGCGAGGAGCCCTTCGACGTGCTGGTGACCGACATCAACATGCCGGGCCTGAGCGGCCTGCAGGTGCTGGAGGCCGCCCGGGCGCTGCCGGCGCCGCCCGAGGTCGTGGTCATCACGGGCTACGCCACCATCGAGTCGGCCGTGGACGCCATCCGCAAGGGCGCCTTCGACTACATCCGCAAGCCCTTCGAGAACGAGGAGATCCTCGTCACGCTGCAGAAGATCGAGGACTTCCGCCGCCTCAAGGACGAGAACGCCAGCCTGCGCCAGCAGCTGGGCCAGGGCGCCGGCCTCGCCGGCATCGTGGGCCAGAGCCCTGCCATGCTGCGCGTCATCGAGCGCGTGCGCACGCTGGCCGAGCGCGATGCCCGCGTGCTGATCACGGGCGAGAGCGGCACGGGCAAGGAGCGCATCGCGCGCGCCATCCACGACACCAGCCGCCGCCGCGAGGGGCCCTTCGTGCCGCTGGCCTGCGCGGCCATCCCGCCGGCGCTGCTGGAGAGCGAGATCTTCGGCCACGAGCGCGGCGCCTTCACCGACGCGCGCGAGCGCAAGGCGGGACGCTTCGAGCGCGCCCACGGCGGCACGCTGTTCCTCGACGACATCGACGACATGCCCATGGACACGCAGGTGAAGCTGCTGCGCGTGCTGCAGGAGGGCGTGGTCGAGCCGCTGGGGGCCACCAAGGGCATCCCGGTGGACGTGCGCGTCATCGCGGCCACCAAGGTGGACCTGGGCGAGGCGGTGGAGGACGGCGAGTTCCGCGAGGACCTCTACTACCGGCTCAACGTGGTGCCGGTGCACCTGCCGCCGCTGCGCGAGCGCGAGGGCGACGTGCCGCTGCTGGTGCAGCACTTCCTGGCGCGCTTCGGCGCGGGCCGCAGCCACCGCGTGCCGCCCGAGGTGATGGCCGAGCTCACGGCCTACCGCTGGCCGGGCAACGTGCGCGAGCTGGAGAACGCCGTCGAGCGCGCCGTGGCGCTGTGCGGTGCCGACGGCGTGCTGGTGCGCGACCTGTGGCTGGAGGGCATGCAGCGCCGGCGCAAGCGCGCCGGCGAGGAGGCCGCCGAGGGCCCGCTGGTGGCGCTGCGCGAGGTGGTGCGCGAGGCCGAGCAGGCCCACATCCGCCGCGTGCTCTCCGCCTGCGAGGGCGGGCGCGCCAAGGCGGCCAAGGTGCTGGGCATCTCGCGCAAGAACCTGTGGGAGAAGATGAAGGAGTACGGCATCGACTGAGCCGCGTGCCCGGCGTGCGCGGCCGCCGGCACGGGCGCCCGCGCTTCCGCACGCGGGCCCTGGCGGGCCCAGGCCCCCGCGGGCCCTGGCGGGCCCAGACCCCCGCGGGCCCTGGCGGGCCCAGGCTACGTGCGCAGCGGCCACAGCCAGGGGATCATCAGCGTGGCCAGCAGCCACCACAGCAGGTTGAGCGGGCCGCCCACGCGCAGGTAGTCGCGGAAGCGGTAGCCGCCCGGCCCGTAGACGAAGGTGTTGGTCTGGTAGCCGATGGGGGTGCTGAAGTCGATGGAGGCCGCGAACATGACGGCCACCACGAAGGGCGTGGGGGCCATGCCCGCCTGCACGGCCGTCTCCAGGCCCAGCGGCAGCATGATGAGCGCCGCGGCCGCGTTGCTCACCAGCGCCGTGAGCAGGTTGGTGGCGAGGTACACCGCGGAGAGCACGGCCACGTCGCCCAGCGGCTGCGCCAGGTGCACGAGGCCGCCGGCCAGCCACTGGGCCCCGCCGCTGTTGCGCAGGGCCAGCCCCAGCGACAGCGAGCCAGCCATCAGCACCAGCAAGGGCAGGTCGATGGCGCGGTAGGCCTCGCGCGGGCCCAGGCAGCCGCCGGCCACCACCACGACGCAGGCCGCCACGGCCAGCGTGCCCAGCGGCAGCACCTCCAGCGCCGCCAGCGGCACGATGAGCGCCATCACGCCGACGGCCAGCCAGGCCTTCTCGCGCAGCACCACCTTCTCGGCCGTGCCCTCCAGCAGCAGGAAGTCGGGCGAGCCCTCCAGCGCGCGCAGCGTCTCGGGGTCGGCCTCCACCAGCAGCACGTCGCCCAGCCTGAGCTCGAGGTCGACGATCTTCTCGCGCCGGTGCTCGCCCTGGCGCTGCACGGCCAGCACCGCGATGCCGGCCAGCGCATGCAGGCGCAGCTGGCCCAGCGTGGCCCCGATGGCGCCCGAGGTGGGCCGCACCAGCAGCTCGGCCGGCGCCAGACGGCGCGTGCGCAGCCCCTCGTCGCGGCCCACGCCCAGCGTGCCCACGCGCCCCAGCGAGCGCAGCGCGTCGGCGTCCCCGCGCACCAGCAGCGTGTCGCCGGCCGCCAGGCGCAGGCTGGGCTCGTGCGCCGCCAGCAGCGCCTCGCCGCGGATGGCCTGCAGCAGCCGCACCTGCGGCGCCCGCGCGGCCAGTGCGGGCCCCGGCGCCTCGCCCACCAGCGGGCTGCCGGGCTCGACGCGCACCTCGGTGAGGTAGGCCGGCGCGTCGCCGCGCGCGGCGGCCGACACCGGCCCGCGGTGCGGCAGCAGGCGGCGGCCCACGGTGGCGAGGTAGGCCAGCGTGAGCACGGCGCCCGCCGCCGCCAGCGGCAGCGGCGCCAGGAAGGGCAGCGGCTGCAGGTCCAGCCCGGCGAAGCGCGACCAGGCCCCGGCGCTGCCCGGCGCCTCCTGGAAGCGCCGCAGCTCGAGCGACACGAGCAGGTTGGTCGAGGTGCCCACCATCGTGAGCATGCCGCCCACGATGGTGGCGTAGCTCATCGGCAGCAGGAAGCGGCTGGCCGCGATGCCCGTGCGCTCGGCGATGCCCAGCACGATGGGCAGGAACACCACGGCGATGGGGGTGTTGTTGATCACCGCCGAGGCCAGCATGCACGCCACCATCAGCGCCACGAGGATGCGCGGCTCGCTGCGCCCGCCCACGCGCAGGATGGCGCGGCCCACGAACTCGACGGCGCCCGTGCGCGTGAGCGCGGCCGAGAGCACGAACATGGCCGCGATGGTGACCAGCGCCTCGTTGCCGAAGGCGTTGAAGGCGTCGCGAGCCGAGACGGCACCGCCCGCCACCAGCACCATCAGCATCAGCAGCGCCGTGCCGTCGGCCGACCACCACGCCTTGACCCACGCCACGAGGGCCAGCAGGGCCACGACGAACACGAAGAGCATCGGGCCGGTCACGCGCCGCAGGCCTCCGGGCCGCGCGGGCCCGGCGGGATCCTCGCAAGGAGCAAGGGGTTGCGTCCAGACTCTCGCTTGGTATGACGTGTTTATACCTGCGTGGAGACGCCGCGTGCCTGGCCTGCCCTCGCCCTCCCCTCGCCCTGCCCGGCGCGTCATCCGCGTGCTGGCCCGCGCCGCGTGCCTGCCGGCCCTGCTGCTGGGGCTGGCTGCGCCGGCTGCCCGGGCCGACGAGGCTGCGCCCGCGCCCACGCCGCCGCCCCCGGCCCCTGCGCGGCCCCTGCCGCCGCCGCCCGCGGATCTCGACGTGGACACCTTGCCCGAGCGCCTGATCGCGCCGCCGGCGGGCCAGCCCGTGCGCGCCCTGGGCGGCCGCGTCGCGGCCCAGCAGGTGGAGCCGGCCAGCGTGCTCGACACGCCGGCGCTGGACCTGCTGCGCGCCGGCAGCCTGGGCGCGATGCTGGCCGCGCAACCCGGCGTGTCGGCCACGGCCTTCGCGCCGGGCGCCTCGCGCCCGGTGCTGCGCGGCCTCTCGGGCGAGCGCATCCGCGTGCTGGAGGGCGGCGTGGGCACGCTGGACGTGGCCGGCCTGAGCGACGACCACGCCGTGCCCGTGGATCCCTTCGCCCTGCGCCGCGTCGAGGTGCTGCGAGGCCCGGCCGCGCTGCGCTACGGGCCGCGCGCGGTCGGGGGCGTGGTGTGGACCGACGACGGGCGCGTGCCGGAGGGCGCGCTGGGCCGCCCGCTGGCGGTGCGGGCCGGGGCGGCGGCGGGCTCGGCCGACGACGAGCGCTCGGCCTTCGCGCAGGTGCAGGGGCAGGTGCAGGCCTGGCGCTGGCGCGTGGCGGCCTTCACGCACGACACGGGCGACCTGCGCATCCCGGGCTTCGCCAAGAGCCAGGCCCTGCTCGACGCGGAGGGCAACGCCGGCGGGGCTGGCGAGCCGCGCGGCGTGCTGCCCGGCTCCTCCGCCGAGGCGCACGGCGCCAGCGTGGGCGGCGCGCGCCTGCTGGCCGGCGGTGGGGTGCTGGGCGGGGCACTGACGTGGTTCGAGACGCGCTACGGCCTGCCGCAGGAGGAGGGCGTCGAGATCGACCTGCAGCGCCTGCGGCTGGATGCACGCGGCCGGCATGCCACGCCCCTGCGCGGCTGGCGCGAGCTGGCCTGGTCGGCCGCCTTCGTGGACTACGAGCATGTCGAGCTGGAAGGCGGCGAGGAGGGCACGCGCTTCGAGCAGCGCGCGGCCGAGCTGCGCGCCGAGCTGGTGCGCTGCGCGGGTGCCTGCCGCGAGGGCTCGCTGGGCCTGCAGCTCTCGGTGCACGACCTCGAGGTGGTGGGCGAGGAGGCGGTGCTGCCCGCGGACCGCACCGTGGATGCGGGACTGTTCGCGCTCGAGCGCTGGCAGGCCGGCAGCCGCCTCGCGCTGGAGGGCGCGCTGCGCGTGGACCTGCGCAGCATCCAGAGCGTGCAGGACGACACCTTCCTCGCCGGCAGCGCCTCGGTGGGGGCGCTGTGGCAGGCCGCGCGCAGCACCACGCTGGGCCTGGGCCTCTCGGCCACGCAGCGCGCGCCCACCGCCTACGAGCTGTACGCCGACGGGCCGCACCTGGCCACGGGCACCTACGAGGTGGGCGATGCCTCGCTGGGCGCCGAGCAGGCGCTCGGGGTGGACCTCACGCTGCGCCACGCCAGCCGGCGGCTGGACCTCGTGGCCACCCTGCATGGCGAGCGGTTCCCGCGCTTCATCGCCTTGCGCGACACGGGCGCCGCGGACGCCGGCTCGGGCTTGCCCACCTACGCTTACGAGGCGGTGGAGGCCCGGCTGTGGGGCGTGGAAGTGGAGGGGGCGGTGCACCTGCTGCGCTGCGCCAGCGGCGGGCTGGACCTGCTGCTGCAGGCCGACGCCACCCGCGGCGACGACCTCGACCGGGACGCGCCGCTGCCGCGCATGCCGCCGGTGCGGCTGGGCGGCGGCCTGCTGTGGCAGGACGGCCGCTGGACGGCCCGCCTCACCTGCCTGCGGGCCCTCGAGCAGGACCGTCTCGCGCCCGGCGAGCGTCCCAGCGCGGCCTTCACGCAGCTGGACGCCGCCCTGGCCTGGCGGCCGGGGGGCTCGCTGCGGGGGCTGGAGGCCGTGCTGTCGGGCACGAACCTGCTCGACGAGGAGATCCGCCTGCACACCTCGTTCGTGAAGGACCGCGTGCCGCTGGCGGGCGCCTCGCTGCGCCTCACGGTCCAGGTGGACTTCTAGGCCCCGCACGCGCGGATTCACGCGATCTTCACGCGAGCATGGCACGGAGCGGCGCGCCGCGGCGCGACACGGCAGCGTGGGGCGTGCGTGGCATCATGGCGGGCGTGGCTGGCCGTCCCGCGCCGTCCCGGGCCTTGCTGGCGCGCCTGCTGCTGGGCGAGGCGCTGGGCACGCACGTGATGGTGCTGCTGGGGGTGGGCAGCGTGGCGGCGCACGTGCTGGCGGGCTGGCCTGCCACGCTGCCCGGCGTGGCGGCGTGCTGGGTGCTCGCCGTGCTGGCGGGCATCGCGGCAGGCCGGTCCGTGGGCAGTGCCGAGCTCAACCCGGCCGTGAGCCTGGCGTTGTCGCTGGTGCGCCCCGCGCGCCATCCGTGGACGCGGCTGCCGGCACTGTGGGCGGCGCAGCTGGCAGGCGCGCTGCTCGCCGGGCACGTGCGGCTCGCCTGCATCGGGGGCCCCACGCCCGCGCGGGAGGCCGGCGCCTCGCTGCCCGAGGCCGGCGGGCTCGAGGCGGTGCGCATCCTCGCCTCGCGCTTCCCGCCCCCGGGGTCGCCTGCCGGCACGCAGGTGGGCGTGCTCGCCGCCTCGCTGCACGAGGCCGCCGGCACGGCCCTCGTGGTGCTGGCGGTGCTGCTGCTCAGCGCGCCCGGCCTGCGCCGCTCGCCACGCGTCGTGGCCGTGGGGGCCTCGCTGGCCGTGGGGAGCGCCATCCTCGTCGTGGGCCCGGTGACGCAGGCGGCGCTCAACCCGGCGCGCGACCTGGGCCCGCGTGCGGTGGCGCTGGCCTGCGGCTGGGGCCGCGCGGCCTGGCCCTGCGGCACGGCGTGGGCCTACCTGCTGGCCCCGCTGGCGGCGGCGGCCCTCGTGGGACTTGCGTGGAGGCGCCTGGCGCGCCGGCTGGAGGTGGCATGAGCGCGAGGCGTCCCGTGGTGTTGTTCGTGTGCGTGCACAACGCCGGCCGCAGCCAGATGGCGGCGGCCTGGATGCGCCACCTCGGCGGCGGGCGGGTGGACGTGCGCTCGGCAGGCTCGGCGCCGGGCGAGCGCGTGCACCCGCAGGTGCTGGAGGCCCTGCGCGAGGTGGGCCTCGTGCCCGCAGGGGGCCCGCGGCGCATCGGCGACGACGACCTCGCGGCCGCCGACGTGGTGGTGACCATGGGCTGCGGAGAGGCCTGCGTGGCGCGCGCCGGCGCGCGGCGCGAGGACTGGGTGCTGGCCGACCCCAAGGGGCTCGACCTCGCCGGCACGCGCGCCGTGCGCGACGAGGTGCGCGCCCATGTCGAGCGCCTGCTGGCCTCGCTGGGCATCCCCGCGCAAGATGGGCCGCGTGCCTGACCTCCTGCCCGAGCCGCGCGCCTGCTGCGCGCGCTGCCTGCGGCCCGTGCGCGTGTGCGTGTGTGCCCTGCTGCCGCGCCTCTCGCCGCGCACGCGGGTGGTGATCGTGCAGCACCCGCGCGAGCACCGCGTGGCCATCGGCACGGCGCGCATGACGGTGCGCGCGCTGCAGGGCGCGCGGCTGGTGGTGGGGGTGGAGGTGGACGACGACCCGGGCCTGGCTGCCGCGCTGGGCGACCCGGCGGCGCCGCCCGTGCTGCTCATGCCGGGCCCGGGCGCGCGCAACCTGCGCAGCGACCCGCCGCCGGGCCCCGTGACGCTGGTGGCGGTGGACGGCACCTGGCACCACGCGCGCAAGATGCTCAAGGTGAACCCGCGGCTGGCCGCGCTGCCGCGTTACGCCATCGACCCCGAGGCGCCCAGCGCCTACCGCATCCGGCGCGAGCCCAGCGCCGAGTGCCTCTCCACGCTGGAGGCGCTGGCGCAGGCGCTGGGCTGGCTGGAGGGCGACCCCGAGGCCTACCGCGCGCTGATGGTGCCCTTCCGCGCCATGGTGGACGCGCAGCTGCGCGAGCACGCGGCCAACCGCGTGCCGCGCGACAAGTCGCGCCTCAAGCAGCGCCGGCGCCGGCCGTGGGTGGTGCCGCCCGGGCTGGCCGACCTCGCGCGCGTGCTGGTGGTGTCGCTGGACAGCGATGCCTGGCCGCTGCGGGCGCAGGGGCGCGTGCGCGACCAGGTCGTGGCCCTGTGGTGCGTGGGCGGCGACGGCAGCGAGCCGGTCGAGCTGCTGGTGCGGCCCTCGCGCCCGCTCGCGCCCTCGACGGCGCGCCGCACGGGCCTGCCCGAGGCCGAGCTGCTGGGCGGCGCGCCGCGCGAGGCGCTGGCCCGCCTGCTGGGGCAGCGCGCCGGGCCGCACACCACGCTGGCCTTCTGGGGCTCCTACGCGCTGGGCCTGCTGCGCGAGGAGGGCCTGCCGCTGGGCGCGGGGCCCGTGGACCTGCGCGCGGTGGCCAGCCGCTGGCTGCGCACGGCGCCGGGCTCGCTGGAGCACTGCGCGCGGCAGGTGGGCGGCACGCCGCCCGTGCTGGGCCGCGGGCGCGGCGGCGGGCGGCTGGGCCTGGCGCTGCACGTGCTGCGCGCGCTGCAGGGCCCGCGGCCGGACTGAGCTAGGCCGGTGGCGCGGGCGGGGTGCCCCGCGGGGCCGCCAGCAGGCCGCGCACCTCGGGCACCAGCCGCACGGCCATCATCGCGGCCAGCGCGCCGCTGGCCCAGAAGGTGGGCGCGTCGTAGGCCAGCGCCGCCACCACCGGCATGCCAAGCGTGGCCAGCAGGCTGGCCGGTGCCTCGTCGCGCATGCCGCGCAGCGCGCGGAACAGCACGTAGGCCAGCACCAGCACGCCCAGCCAGCCCGCCACCAGCCACGGCGCGCAGGGCAGCATCACGCCGGCCGCGCTGGCG
>JBJTIJ010000140.1:0-2190 GCA_046094945.1 Planctomycetia bacterium
GGCCTACCAGCTGCACCTGGCGGCCCTCGAGCTGGGCCTGGCCAGCACCATCGCCATGCGCGGGCCCGAGGACATCCGCTCGCGCGAGCACTGGGTGGGCTCCTTCCAGCCCTTCGAGCACCAGGTGCGCAACCTCATCACCTACTGCCGGCGTGGGCGCACGGCGCTCATCGCCGACGACGTGGGGCTGGGCAAGACGATCAGCGCCGCGCTCATCCTCGCGGAGCTGCGCCACCGCAAGCTGGTGCAGCGCACGCTGGTGGTGGCGCCCCGGCTGCTGCTGCCGCAGTGGTGCCGTGAGCTGGGCACCAAGTTCGGCATCAAGGCGGTGCACGCCACGGGCGCCAGCCTGCTGGCCGCCGCGCGCTCGCCGGCGGAGGTGGTGGTCACCACCTACGAGAGCGCCCGTCGCTACATCCAGCAGCTGGACGACACGGACTTCCAGATGCTGGTGCTGGACGAGGCGCACAAGCTGCGCAACCTGCACGGCAGCCCGGGCGCGCCGCCCAAGGTGGCCCGCGTGATGCGCGAGGTGCTGCGCCGGCGGCGCTTCCCGCGCGTGCTCATGCTCACGGCCACGCCCATCCAGAACCGCCTCTGGGACCTCTACGCGCTGGTGGACCTGCTCGCCGTGGCCACTGGGCACGCCAACCCGCTGGGCGACCCCGCGCGCTTTGCCGCCGACTGGCTCGAGGACGGCGGCGGCACCGCCTGCAAGCTCAAGCCGGCGCGCCGCGCGCAGTTCCAGGCCGTGCTGTCGGACTGCATGGTGCGCACCACGCGCCACGCCAGCAACCTGCCCTTCCCCACGCGCAGCGTGAAGGTGCTGGCCTGCGAGCCGGGCGGCGAGGAGGTGCGCCTGCACCGGCTCGTGGACCGGCTCGTCGCGGGCCTGCCGGCCTTCGCCCAGCTCAGCCTGATGCTGGCGCTGATGAGCAGCCCGGCGGCGCTCGCCGACCAGCTCGACACGATGCTGGAGAACGGCAGCGTGGACCGTGAGGCGGGCACCGAGGTGGCCGAGGCGGCGCGGCTGGCCAGCGGCGGCTGCAAGCTGTCCAGCCTGCTGGAGCTGGCGGGCGGGCTGCGCGCCGAGCACGGCCCGTCCTGGCGCATGGTGGTGTTCACCCTGCGCAAGGCCACGCAGGAGGTGATCGGCGCCGCCCTGCAGGAACGGGGCGTGCGCGTCGGCTACATCCGCGGCGCGGCCGCCAAGGGCAACGAGCGCGCCATCGAGCGCTTCTGCCGGGCACAGCCCGACGTCAACGTGATCGTGAGCACCGACGCGGGCGCCGAGGGCGTCAACCTGCAGGTGGCCAACGTGGTCGTGAACGACGACCTGCCGTGGACCCCGATGACCGTGGAGCAGCGCATCGGGCGCGTGCAGCGCCTGATGAGCGCGCACGCCAGCGTGCAGGCCGTGAACCTGGTCGTGGCCCACTCCATCGAGGAGCGCGTGGTCGTGCGGCTGATTCAGAAGCTGCAGGCCGTCTCGGACGCGCTGGGCGACGGGGAGGGCATCCTCGAGACGGCCGGGATGGACGCCTCGGACGTCGAGGACAGCATCCGCCAGCTGGTGCTCTCGTCGCTGCGCGGCGTGGACGTCGAGCGTGCCATGCAGCAGATGGAGGCCAGCATCCAGCGCGGCAAGCAGGAGTACGACGCCCAGCGCGCCACGGTGGCGCGCGAGCTGGGCGTGCTGGAGTCGATGCACGCGGCTGGCCCGGCTGCGCCGCGCATCGCCCCCGTGCAGCCGCGCATGTCCCTGCGCGAGTTCGTGGGCCGGCCGCGAGCGTGACTGCGCTGGAAGGCGGGCGCCTGCGGGTGGAGCGCGAGGGTGCGCCGACCGTGCTGGCCACCTGCGATCCTGCCGACCCCGGCCTGGCCCCGCGGCTGGGGGCGGATGCGGCCGATGCGCAGGTGGAGCTCTACGCGCAGGGCACGCCGGCCTTCGAGCGCCTCGTGGAGCTGTGGTCGGGCCGCGATGCGGCGCGCGTCGACCTGCCCGACGCGCGCGGCACCCCGCCGGCAGCCGCCCCCGTGGCGTGGGTCGCCTCGCTGGGGGCCGGCGCAGGGCTCGACCGCTGGCAGCCGGGCGCACCGGGCCAGGGCTTCGAGGGCGAGGGGGTGGTGCGCGCGACCGCGGCCGTGGGCCAGGACCGCGACCAGAAGCTGTGCACGCTGCAGGTGCGC
>JBJTIJ010000141.1:0-6491 GCA_046094945.1 Planctomycetia bacterium
TCGCCCAAGGAGCGCCCGCGGCGCACCAGGCGCATCAACCGGGGCGGTGCCGCGCCGGGCGCTGGCGCGTCGGCTCCCGCGGCGGCGGCTGCGCCGGCCGCCCCGGCGGCTGCGGGCGCCGCAGGTGCCGCAGGCGCGGCCGGCGCTGCAGCGGCCGCCGCCGGCGCGCCGCCACCGCGCTTGGCCAGCATCTGGCGCCGGGCCTTCTCCTGGGGAGAGATGCCGGGCTCGTTGGGGTCGAGGGCCGCCGGGGCCGCAGCAGCCGGGGCGGCCGCCGCCGGCGCGCCGCCGCCGCGCTTGGCCAGCATCTGGCGGCGGGCCTTCTCCTTGGGCGTGATGCCCGGCTCGTTGGGGTCGAGGCCGCCCGCAGCCGCCGGGGCGGCCGGCGCAGCCGCCGCCGCGGGAGCCGACGCGCCAGCGCCCGGCGCGGCACCGCCCCGCTGGATGAGCATGGTGCGCCGCGCGCGCTCCGTGGGCGAGATGCCGGGCTCGCGCGGGTCGAGGCTGCCGGCCGCTGCGGCCTTGGCGGCCGGCTTGGCCGAGGCGGCCTTCTTGGCTGCCTCCTTGGCCGCCTTCTCCTTGGCCAGCCGCGCGTTGCGCGCCGCCTTGCGGGCCGCGATCTTCTCCTGGGCCGCGGCCGCCTCGCGCGCCAGCGCCTCCTGGGCCACCGGGCGCAGCGTGGCCAGCTGGGCGTCCTTCTCGAGGCGGATGGCCTTGAGCGTGGCACGCCCCCCCACGGCCTCGGGCGGCAGCGCCGCCAGCGCCGCGTCGTAGCGCTGCAGGTCGTCCTCGAGCGCGCGCACCACGAAGGCCGCCAGCGTGGGCACGGTGAGGTAGTTGAGGTCGAGGTACCAGTAGGGGAAGGCGCCCGCCAGCGGCACGGCGTCCAGGTCCTCGATCACGCCGGCCAGCAGCTGCGCGTGGCGGCGGTCGTCACGGCGCATCTGGCTCAGCAGGTCGAGCGCATCGGCATCGGCCGGCACCGCATGCGGCTGCGACTCGAACACGTAGCCGGCCGCGGAGTAGAACGAGCGCGTGAACAGCTCGTTGAGCGTCTCGAGGAAGGGCTCGCTGCCCGAGGAGAGGCGCATGGGCATGGGCTAGCCTCCCGTCCCCAGCAGGGTGGTCGGCACCACGGCGCGCGCCCACTCCAGGATCCAGCCCCTCCCCAGGCCCAGGCCCAGCACCGGGGCCACCAGCACCACGGCCAGCAGCGCATCGGCCCACGACAGCCGCGGCGCCTGCACCTCGCCCTCGGGGTCGGCCAGGTACATCGAGGAGAGGATGCGGGCGTAGTAGTAGAGGCTGATGGCGCCGTTGACCAGGCCGATCACGCCCAGCCACACGTAGCCCTGCTCGAAGATGGCCGTGAACACCTGCAGCTTGGCCACGAAGCCGAACAGCGGCGGCAGGCCGGTGAGGCTGAAGAGCACGATGGCGAAGGCGATGCCCAGCCACGGCACGCGGCGGCCCAGGCCGCGGAAGGCCTCCACGTCGCCCGTGCCCAGCTCGCGGATCATGATGCCGGCCAGCAGGAAGGCGGCCAGGTTCATGAACAGGTAGGCCACGAGGTAGAAGAGCATCGCGGCCAGCGCGCCCTGCGACCACACGCTCAGCGCCAGCAGCAGGTAGCCGGAGTGCGCGATGCTCGACCACGCCAGCAGGCGCTTGATCTCGCGCTGGCGCAGCGCCGCCAGGTTGCCCACGGTCATGGTCAGCACGGCCACGGCGGCCAGCAGGCCCAGGAAGGGGCTGCCCTTGGGCCACAGCTGGGCGAGGCGCTCGGCCCCCTCCAGCGCGGGCGCCGAGAGGGCGAGCGCGCCCATCACGCGCACCAGGCCGGCGAAGCCGGCCGCCTTGCTGGCCACGGCCAGGAAGCCGCCCACCGCGGCCGGGGCGCCCGCGTACACGTCGGGCGCCCAGAAGTGGAAGGGCACGGCCGAGACCTTGAACGAGAAGCCGGCCAGCACCAGCGCGCAGGCCACGTAGAAGGCCGGCTGGGCCCCCGCGCCATTGGCCAGCGCGGCGCGCAAGGCCTCCAGCGAGGTGCCGCCGGAGAGGCCCACCAGCCACGTCATGCCGAAGAGCATCAGGCCCGAGGACACCGAGCCGAACAGCACGTACTTCATGCTGGCCTCGTTGGCCAGGCGGTCGGCACGGCGCATGCCCACCAGCACGTACGAGGGGATCGAGACCATCTCGAAGGCGAGGTAGAGGGTCACGAGGTCCACGGCCATGGACAGCGTGCTCATGCCCAGCACGGCCACCAGCACCAGCGCCAGGAACTCGCCGCCCGGCCTGCGCAGCGCCTCGCCGCGCGTGGTGGCCAGCAGCGAGACCACGCCCACGCCGCAGCACAGCAGCGTCAGCACCTGCCCGAAGCGGTCGGCGCGCAGCACGCCCAGCACCAGCCGCCCGTCGGTGGGCACGTGCATGGCCGCCCAGCCCGCCAGCAGCAGCGCGCCCACGGCCAGCGTGAGCGGCGCGCCCGGCGACTTGCCGCGGCCGAGCAGGTCGGCCACGATGACGGCCAGCACGCCGGCCGTGAGCAGGATCGCGGGCAGGAGCGGGGCCAGGTCCACCGGCTACCTCACCACCACGGCGGCGTGGGCCGCCGAGAGCGTGCTGGCCAGCCCGTTGAGCACCTCGCGGTAGCAGTCCAGCGCCATGCCCGGGAACACGCCCATCCACAGCGTCACCAGCGCCAGCGGCACCAGCACGGCCAGCTCGCGCGCCGACACGTCGGGGTAGTGCGCCTTGTCGAGGTACACGGGCGGCGTGCTGCCCAGGTAGACCTTCTGCAGCGTGATCAGGTAGTAGGCGGCGGTGAACACCACGCCCAGCAGCGAGATGAGCGCGGCCAGCTTGTAGGGCCCGTTGAAGGCGCCGATGAAGGTGGTGATCTCGGCGATGAAGCCCGAGAGGCCCGGCAGGCCCAGCGAGGCGAAGAAGGCGAAGGAGGCCAGCACCGCGTAGCGCGGCATGGCCCAGGCCAGGCCGCCAAAGCGGTCGATGTCGCGGTGGTGGGCGCGGTCGTAGATCACGCCCACGATCATGAAGAGCATCGCGCTGATGGTGCCGTGCGCGAGCATCATGAAGTGCGCGCCGTTGAGGCCCTCGGGCGTGCCCGAGGCCAGCCCCAGCGTCACGAAGCCCATGTGCGACACGGACGAGTAGGCGATCATCTTCTTGAGGTCATTCTGCGCCATGGCCACCAGCGCGCCGTACACGATGGCGATCACGCTCAGCGCGCTGATCACCGCCCCCATGCCCGCCGCGGCCTCGGGGAAGAACGGGTAGGCGATGCGCATCATGCCGTAGCCGCCCATCTTGAGCAGCACGCCGGCCAGGATCATGGAGATGGGCGTGGGCGCCTCGACGTGGGCGTCGGGCAGCCACGTGTGGAAGGGGAAGGCCGGCACCTTGATGGCGAAGCCGATGAACATGCCCAGGAAGGCCGCCAGCGCCAGGCCGCCGGCGCCGCCGCCCAGCAGGCCCACCTTGCCGGCGATGGCCGTCAGCTCGGGGATCGACCACGTCTGGTGCTTGAGCACGATCATGATCACGGCGGCCAGCAGCAGCACCGAGCCGAACAGCGTGTAGAGGAAGAACTTGATCGAGGCGTACTGCCGGCGCGGGCCGCCCCAGATGCCGATGAGGAAGTACATCGGCAGCAGCATCACTTCCCAGAACAGGTAGAAGAGGAACAGGTCCAGCGAGCAGAACACGCCCAGCATGCCGCACAGCAGCAGCAGGTACATGGCGTGGTAGCCCTTGGGGCTCTTCTCGATCTTCCACGAGGCCAGCACGCCCAGCGTCGAGACCAGCGCCGTCAGCAGCAGCAGCGAGACGGCGAAGCCGTCCACGCCCACGTGGTAGCTGATGCCGTAGAAGGCCGGGATCCACGGCTGCTTCTCGACCAGCTGGTAGCTGGTGGCCCCGGCCGCGTCGGCCGCCACCGCGCCGGCCAGCACGCACACGGCCAGGTTCACCGCGAGGTTCACCCAGCGGGCCTGCCCCGACGGCAGCATCCAGCACAGCAGGGCGCCCAGCACGGGCAGGAAGATGAGGATGGAGAGCATTCGGGGGCCCCGCTAGAAGACCTGACGGAGGACGAGGAAGAGCGCGACAGCCGCCACGCTCCAGCCGAGGTAGGCGCGCACGCGGCCGCCCTGCAGGCGCGAGGCGATGCCGCCCAGCAGCCACGCCAGGCCGCCCGAGCCGCGCACCGCGCCGTCCACCACGTTGCGGTCGGCGGCGCCCGACACGCGCGCGCCCGTGCGGCCCAGCGCGCCGGCGCCGTTGACCGCTCCGTCCACCACGCCGCCGTCGGTCCAGGCGAACAGGCGCGCCAGCGCGTAGGCCGGGCGCAGGAACAGGTCGCGGTAGAGCTCGTCGAACCAGAACTTGGAGGCGCACGCCGCCTCCAGCGGCGCCAGCGGGCGGCGCAGCGCGTCCTTGGTGGCCGTGGCCAGCGCACGGAACACCACCAGGCCCAGCAGCAGGCCCAGCGCGCCGGCCGCCGTGGCCAGCATGGCCACGAAGCCGCTGTGCTCGAAGTGCACCGTGTCGCCGACCGTGTCGAAGCGCTCGATCACGCCCGCGGCGCGCTCGCCCAGCGGCGGCGCCAGCAGGTCGGTGTGCCAGGCGCCGTAGCCGGCCACCACCGAGAGCACCGCCAGCACCAGCAGCGGCAGCTTCATCGTGAGCGGGCCCTCGTGGGCGTGCTCGTGCACGTGCGCGTCCTTGGGCTGGCCCAGGAAGGTGCCCACGAACAGGCGCGTCATGTAGAAGGCGGTCAGCAGCGCAGAGCCCAGGCCCAGCCAGAACAGCGCCGGGAAGCGGTGCCAGGCGGCGGCCAGGATGGCGTCCTTGCTGTAGAAGCCCGACAGGAAGGGCACGCCGGCGATGGCCAGCACGCCGATGCCGAAGGTGATGCCCGTCAGCGGCAGCTTGCGCAGCAGGCCGCCCATCTTGCGCATGTCCTGCTCGTGGTGGCAGGCGTGGATCACGCTGCCCGAGCCCAGGAACATGAGCGCCTTGAAGAAGGCGTGCGTGGTCAGGTGGAAGAGGCCGGCGTGCCAGGCGCCGCAGCCCAGGCCGAGGAACATGTAGCCCAGCTGCGAGACCGTGCTGTAGGCCAGCACCTTCTTGATGTCGTTCTGGGCCACGGCGACGAGGCCGGCCATGAGCGCCGTCACGCCGCCCACCGCGGCCACGACAGCCAGCGCCTCGGGCGGGAAGATGGGCATCATGCGCGCCACGAGGTAGACGCCGGCCGCCACCATGGTGGCGGCGTGGATCAGGGCGCTGACGGGCGTGGGGCCCTCCATGGCGTCCGGCAGCCACACGTGCAGGGGCAGCTGCGCGCTCTTGCCCACGGCCGCGAAGAAGATGCCCAGGGCGGCCACCAGCATCCAGCCGTCGGTGAGCAGGCCCTGCTGGGCGGCCGCGAAGATGGCCGGGAACTCGAAGCTGCCCGCGGCCTGGTAGATGGCCATGATGGCCACGAGCATGCCCACGTCGCCGATGCGCGTGGTGATGAAGGCCTTGCGCGAGGCGTTGCCCGGCGCCTTCTTCTCGCTCCAGAAGCCGATCAGCTTGTACGAGCACAGGCCCACCAGCTCCCACCCGATGAACAGGTGCAGCAGGTTGCCGGCCAGCACGAGGATGAGCATGGCCACCGAGAACATCTGCAGCCAGGCGAAGAACAGCCAGTACTTCGGGTCGCCGTGCATGTAGCCCACGCTGAAGAGGTGGACCAGGAAGGCCACCAGCGTGACCACGAACAGCATCACGGCCGTCAGGCCGTCGATGGTGATGCTCACCGTCCACGGCGCGCCGGTGCCGGGGTTCATCCAGGCGGCCGACCACACGGTCTCCGAGAAGCCCACCGGCCGGTCCAGCGAGGTGAGCAGGATCGAGACGGCGCAGGCCAGCGAGGTGCCGATCGTCAGCAGCGTGAGCCAGTCGCCCTGCCGTGGCAGGCGGCGGCCGAGGAAGTACTGGACCACGAAGCCGCCCAGCGGCGCGAGCAGCAGGACGAGGGCCGGGGTGAGCATCGCCTAGCCCTTCAGGGAGTCGATCGTGTCGACGTCGATGCGGTCACGGCTGTCGAAGACCGCCAGGATGATGGCCAGCGCCACGGCGGCCTCGGCGGCTGCGATCGCCAGCACGAAGACGCTGAACACCTGCCCGCGCACGCCGTCGGCGCCGTAGCGGTCGAAGGCCACGAGGTTGATGTTCGCGGCGTTGAGCATCAGCTCGATGCCGATCAGCACGGCCACGGCGTTGCGCCGCGCCAGCACCGTCACCACGCCCACGCTGAACAGGGCGGCGGCCAGCATCAGCCAGGCGTTGAGCGGCAGCGTCATGCGCGCCTCCGGCGGGCGAGGTAGGCCGCCCCCACCAGCGCGGCGACCACGTGAAGATCGACTTCACCAAGGGCGAGGGCCCGTGGCGCACCAAGCGCACCAGCGCCCACCCCGAGG
>JBJTIJ010000142.1:0-2112 GCA_046094945.1 Planctomycetia bacterium
GCTGCCGCGCCCGGCTTGCGCTCCCCCTCGTCCACCCGCGGGGCGATGCCCGCCAGGGCCTCACGCTCGCTGCGCTTCATGCCGAGAGCATCGTCCTGGCGGGTGAGGCCGCCATGGGGCCCGCGTGAAGGCGCGGTGAAAACGACGCGGCCCGGCGTGAGCCGGGCCGCGAGGTGCAC
The DNA here is from genome assembly GCA_046094945.1 of Planctomycetia bacterium. Classification (GTDB taxonomy): domain Bacteria; phylum Planctomycetota; class PLA2; order PLA2; family JAEUHO01; genus CAXQZU01. The sequence goes on from JBJTIJ010000142.1 coordinate 180, forward strand.
TTGCCGGCCGGGCCGGCGGGTGCGACAGGCGTCGTGCTGGCGCTCAGCGGCGCGGCTTGACGCGCTCGAGGATGCGCTTCTCGCTGTCCGAGATGCGGTTGCGGCCCTCGGTCTGGCCTTCCTCGCGGCGCTCCGCGGTGCCGAGGTCCACGCCCTTCTCCTCGTCGGCCTCGTCGCCCGTGTCCTCCTTGGCCAGCGGCTCGAGCGGCTTGCCGTAGAGCGAGTGCTCGAACACGTCGCGGGGGAACAGGGCCATGTGCACCAGGCGTCCGTCGAGCGCGATGGCGTCGCCCACCGTGCCGTCCTTGAGCTTGACGTCGAAGGAGATGCCCACGCTGTCGGCCTCCGGCTTGCGCGGCGTGAAGACCGCGCTGCGCAGCTCGGACAGCATCTTGTTGGCCGCGTCGGTGGCCATCTTCAGCGAGGCGTCATCGCCCTTGGGCAGCGTGATGCCCAGCGACTTGGCGCGCAGCTCGAGCGCGGCCGCGGGGAAGGTGAGCGACTTGAGCATGGGCTCGAAGTAGTCGCTGACGAACTGGTTGGTGGCGTAGACCTCGAGGGCCTGCACGCGGCCGCGCACCACGGCGAGGCTGCCCACCACGGTGCCGCCGCCCTGCTTGGTCGGCCAGGCCGACATCGAGCTCTGGCACACCAGGCAGTACTCGGCGAAGTTGTCGCTCTCGCTGATGGCCGAGAGGCTGTGGCGCTTCTCGCTCTCGGGCAGGAACTCGAGGAAGTGCGACACGAACTTCGGCACGATGCTCTTGCTGGTGCTCACCAGCAGGTTCTCGCGGATGTAGGGGGGCGCGAGGAACTCGCGCACCTTGAAGTCCACGGGCGTCTTGCGCGTGTCGGCCGCCATCGAGGCCGCCATCACGTCCACCTCGCGCGCGTCGGCCGGCGGGATCAGCACGTCGCGCACGACCACGCGGTCGCGCTTGCCGCCGTCGATCACCGTGCCGCCCGAGAGCAGCGCCACCTTGGGGCCCGGGTTCATGACGCGCAGGCGCTCGATCGCCGTCGTCTTGCTCTCCGGCTCGGTGGCGTTGAAGGGCGAGCCGGTCACCATCGGGGTGACCTCCAGCGGCACTTCATCGCCCAGCACGTAGATGGGGAACAGCGTCACCTGGTCGGCCTGCAGGCCCTCGGCCAGGTAGAGGTTCTTGAGGTTGGCGGCCAGCGACTTGCCCACGGCCGCGGGATCGGCGGCGGCGGGGTCCTCGGCGCGCACGGGCGCGGCAACCGCGAGCGCGGCCAGGCAGGCGAACGGCAGGAGACGGGCGAGACGCTTCATGGGACCTCCGGGATGAAGAGACTCTAGCCTCTCCCGCGGGGCGTGGCGGATGGCTGGCGGGGCGGGGGCAGGCCACGGGCGTCGCCGCAGGGCCACGCCTCCTGCTAGGTCGGCGCCCGGGCCGGCGGGCTCCAGCCTGTGAGCCGGGCGAGGTGGGCTCGCGCCTCGGGCGTGCTGCGGCGGCAGGCCCACGGGCCGGGCCTGAGCCGCCCCATGACGGCGGGGCCGCAGGCCATGCGCGCCTGCGCGCTTGGTGCTGGCCCGGCGCTGGCGCGCCACGCGCCGGCCGGGCCCGGTACAAGGTGCGGGCCGCGAGGCCGGCCCGGCGCACACGCCAGGCTGGTAGTTGTAGAAAGCAAACATACGTCAGGATGGCCAGGCTAGGCGCCTCCCAGCCTCCCCGCGGGGCTCGCCCTGCGGGTCGCGGGCTCAGCCTTGGCATCGCCGGCCCCGCCCGCCGGCATGTCCCGCCCGGAGGCGCCGGCCTCACCTTCCTGCCGCCCAGCCACGGTGCCAGCACGGCGCCCGAACCGCCGTCCCGCCGCACGCGAGGCCCCCGGCCGTAGGGTAGGCCGGTCGCGGACGAGCCGCGCCCCCGGAGCCCCAATGCCCCAGCCCCTGCCCGTGGCCGTCGCGCTG
>JBJTIJ010000143.1:0-4581 GCA_046094945.1 Planctomycetia bacterium
GCAGGTCCTCGCGGGCGTGGCGCGCATGGCCCTGCCGCCCGTGGTGGTGCTGGCCGGCGCCGAGGGCTGGTTCAGGGACGCCGCGGTGGCGGCGCTGCGCCAGCGCCTTTTCCCCGAGGGCGACCCGGGCGGGTCGTGCACGCGCCTGAACGCGCGCGACAGCCAGCAGCGCGAGCAGGCCTTCGGGGCCGCCGAGGAACTGCGAGGCGGGCAGCGGTCCCTCGGCGGCGGTGCGGGCCATGCCGGCAGCATCGCACGCCGCCCGGACGCGTGCGGCGCCCGCCACCGCGCGCGAGGCGCCAGGCAGGCGGCGCTAGGCGCCGGCGCGCGCCAGCGCGTCGACGATGCCGGCCACGCCCAGCAGCACGGCCACCAGCCCGTTGAGCGGCATGAGCGCCGCGTTGGCCGGGCCCACGCCCGCGCGTCGTGCCAGCAGGTGCGCGCGCGCCAGCAGCAGGGCGCTGAGCGCCCAGGCCAGCGCCGACCAGCGCACCAGCCCCGCGTGCCCGCCCGCGGCCGCGAACAGCGCCAGGCAGCCGGCGTGCATGGCCAGGGCCACCTGCAGCGAGCGCGCCACGCCCCAGCGCGCCGGGATGCTGTGCAGGCGCAGGCGGCGGTCCACCTCCACGTCCTGGCAGGCGTAGATCACGTCGAAGCCCGCCACCCACAGCACCACCGCGCTGCCCAGCAGCAGCGGGAAGGCGAGGTCGCCCTGCAGGTGGCCCCGGGCCGCCACCCACGCGCCCAGGGGCGCCAGGCCCAGCGCCAGGCCCACGCCCAGGTGCGCCAGGCTGGTGAAGCGCTTGAGGAACGAGTAGCCCAGCAGCACCAGCATCACCAACGGCGAGAGCGCGAGGGCCAGCGTCCCCAGCCGCCAGGCCGCCACGAAGAACAGCGCCAGCGCCAGCAGCGTGAAGCCCCACGCGAAGCCCAGCGAGAGCGCTCCCGTCACGAGGTGGCGCTGGGCCGTGCGCGGGTTCTGCGCGTCGAAGCGCCGGTCGGCGATGCGGTTCACGCCCATCGCCGCGCTGCGCGCCGACACCAGCGCCAGCAGCACCCAGCCCAGCGTGGCCGCGGGCGGCCACTGGCCGCCGGCGCCCACCACCAGCGCCAGCAGCGCGAAGGGCAGCGCGAAGACGCTGTGCGAGACGCGGAACATCTCCAGCACGTGGCGCAGCGAGGTCACGAGGCTGCGCGGGGCCGTGCCGGGCCGGCTGGGGGAGGCAGGCGCGCCCACGCCGGCGCTAGGACCAGCGGCGCGTGAGGTCCACGGTCACGCCCAGCCGGTCGCACACCTTCTGCACGACGAAGTTCACCAGGTCGTCCACCGACTGCGGCCGGTGGTAGAAGCCCGGCGCCGCCGGCAGGATGGTGGCGCCACTGGCCGAGAGGCGCGCCAGCGCCCGCAGCTGGATGGTGGACAGCGGCGTCTCGCGCGGCACCAGCACCAGCGTGCGGCCCTCCTTGAGGGCCACGTCGCACATGCGCTCGAGCAGGTTGGTGCTGGCACCCACCGAGACGCGGCCCACCAGCCCCGTGCTGGCCGGGCAGATCACGTAGCCGTCGCAACGGAACGAGCCCGAGGCCACGTTGGCGGCCACGTTGCCCGGCCGCTGGTACTGCACACGGGCCGCCACCTCGGCGCCCAGCAGGCCTGCCAGGTCGGGCGCGTCGGGATCGATGGCGATGCCCAGCTCGGCCGGCCCCAGCTTGGAGAGCGTCTTGCTCATCGTGAGGATGACCTCGCACCCGGCCCCCACGAGGGCCTGCACGAGCCGGACGCCGTACACGGTGCCCGAGGCGCCACTGATGCCGACGGCGATGCGCATGCCCGCAGCCTACCCCTCCCGATCGGGCTAGGCAGGAAAGTCCCGACGACTACGCTCCGCCCATGGCCTCGCATGGGCTCCCCGACCTGCGCGCGTTCCTCGACCTGCTGCGCGCGCGCGGCGAGGTGTGCGAGGTGACCGCCGAGGTGGATGCCCGCCTCGAGGTGGCCGAGATCCACCGGCGGGTGATCGCTGCGCGCGGGCCCGTCTTGCTGTTCCGCAATGTCAAGGGCGCCTCGTTCCCGCTGGTCACCAACCTCTTCGGCACGCCCGAGCGCGTGTCGCTGGCCTTCGGCGACCGGCCCAAGCGCTTCCTGCAAGACCTCGTGCACGCCGCCGAGACGCTGGTGCCGCCCAGCCTGGGCAAGCTGTGGCAGGCACGCGGCCTGGCCTGGCAGGCGCTCAAGGTCGGCACGAAGGGCGTGCGCCGCGGGCCCGTCACCGAGGTGGAGGAGGCCCCCGACCTCGCGCGCCTGCCGGCCACGACCTCGTGGCATGGCGACGGCGGCCCCTTCTTCACGCTGCCGCTCGTGTCCACGGCGCACCCGGTGAGCAGCAAGCCCAACCTGGGCATGTACCGCATGCACATCCACGGGCCCGACCGCACCGGGATGCACTTCCAGATCGGCAAGGGCGGCGGATACCACCTGCGCGAGGCCGAGCGTCTCGGGCAGGACCTGCCCTGCACGGTGTTCCTGGGCGGGCCGCCCGCGCTGATCCTGGCCGCCATCGCGCCGCTGCCCGAGGACGTGCCCGAGATCCTGCTGGCCAGCCTCGTGCTGGGCTCGCGCCTGCCCGTGGTGCGCGGCCGGGGCCCGCACCCGATCCCTGCCGGGTGCGAGCTGGCGCTCGTGGGCCGCGTGCGCGCCGGCGTGCGCGAGCCCGAGGGTCCTTTCGGCGACCACTACGGCTACAACAGCCTGCGGCACGACTACCCGGTGTTCCAGGTCGAGCGCGTGCTGCGGCGCAAGGACGCCATCCTGCCGGCCACCGTGGTGGGCCGGCCCCGCCAGGAAGACTTCTTCCTGGGCGACTACCTGCAGGACCTGCTCTCGCCGCTCTTCCCGCTGGTGATGCCCACCGTGCGCCAGCTTTGGTCCTACGGCGAGACCGGCTTCCACTCGCTGTCGGCCGCGGTGGTGAAGGACCGCTACCCGCGCGAGGCGCTGGTCTCGGCGCTGCGCATCCTGGGCGAGGGCCAGCTCTCGCTCACCAAGGTGCTGTTCCTCACCGACCGCGAGGTCGACCTCAAGGACTTCCGCGGCCTGCTCGTCACGCTGCTCGAGCGCATGGACTTCGCCACCGACGTGGTCGTGCTCGGCCACACGGCAATGGACACGCTCGACTACGCCGGGCCGATGGTGAACAAGGGCTCGAAGATGGTGTGGATGGGCCTGGGCGCGCCGCGCCGCACGCTGCCCACGCGCTTCGAGGGGTCGCTGCCGCCGGGCGTGGCGGGCGCGCGCCCCTTCTGCCCCGGCTGCCTCGTGGTGGCAGCCAAGCCGGTGGTGGAGGACGTGGACGCCGCCGAGCGCCTGGCGCAGGAGCCCGCCTTCGCCGGCTGGCCGCTGGTGGTGCTGGTGGACGACCTCGAGGAGGCCACGCGCTCCGAGGAGCTGTTCCTCTGGACCTGGTTCACGCGCTTCGACCCGGCGCGCGACCTCGTGGCCCGCCACACGCAGCTGGCGCGCTTCCACGCCTCGCTCACACCTCCGCTGGTGGTGGACGCCCGCATGGCGCCTTCCTACCCCGAGGTGCTCGAGGTGGACGCCGCCACGCGCACGCAGGTGGACCGGCGCTGGGACCAGTACGGCATCCGCCTGCGCTGAGCCGCCATGGCGCTGGGCTGCCGCGGCGCTCAGCCCAGCAGCACGACCACGTCGTAGATGCCGTGCGCGAGCGCGGCGATGCCCAGCCCGCGGGAGAGGAACAGCGCGCCGAGCACCAGCCCGGCGTGGAAGCGGAAGGCGAACACGGAGGCGTGGTAGGGCTCGCCGTGCGGACCCCAGTGGTGGTAGGCACTGAACAGGTAGGCCGAGACCAGCAGGGCCACCAGCCCGCTGGTCCAGCGGTCGGCGCTCAGGCCCTGCCGCAGCACCAGCAGCAAGCCCGTCATGGCCAGGCCGCGGAACACCACCTCCTCGAACACGCCGGCGCCCACCGCCAGGCCCACGTCCCGCAGCCCGCCCGAGATGCCCTCCAGCGTGGGGCTCGTGAAGGCCGCCAGCGGCACCACCTTGCCCATCGGCAGGCTGGAGGCCAGCAGGTGGGCCGCCCCGCCCAGCAGCAGCCCGTAGGCCGTGCCCTCCAGCAGCATGCCGCCGTAGATGCCGCGATCGCGCGGCGCCTCGCGGGCGCGGTGCAGCACCAAGGCCAGGAAGCCCACGCCCACCAGCAGGCTCAGCAGCAGCAGGCCGCGCGGGCCCAGCCCCAGCAGCAGGCTGCGCAGCCAGGCCGCGGCGGCGTTCTCGACAGGGCAGCGCGTCGCCACCAGCGCCCCCTCGTAGACCAGCACGAAGGGTGCGAGGAAGACGAGGTTGACCGGCCAGGCGCGCGTGCGCGCCACGTAGTCGAAGCCCAGCGCCAGCGGCTTGGCGCCTTGCCCCTTGCCGGCTCCCCCGGAGGCCTGCCGCGAGCGCGGGGGCGGGCGCGACGAGGCCGCACGCGCCGCGGGCTTGGACGGCCGGGCCGGCCGCGGCGCACGCGGGGCGGCCTTGCGGCGGCCGGGGGCGGCCGGTGAGCCCTCGTCGCC